>CAIQMJ010000436.1 GCA_903872875.1 uncultured Variovorax sp. | reverse complement strand
GATGATGGAGATGTCGAAGGTACCGCCGCCCAGGTCATAGACCGCGATCTTGCGGTCGCCTTCCTGCTTGTCGAGACCGAAGGAAATGGCTGCCGCTGTCGGCTCGTTGATGATGCGTTTGACGTCGAGGCCGGCGATGCGGCCGGCGTCCTTGGTGGCCTGGCGCTGGCTGTCGTTGAAGTAGGCCGGCACGGTGATGACCGCCTCGGTCACCGCTTCGCCGAGGTAGTCTTCGGCGGTCTTCTTCATCTTGCGCAGGATCTCGGCGCTGACCTGCTGGGGGGCCAGCTTCTTGCCGCGCACTTCGACCCAGGCGTCGCCGGTGTCTGCCGTGGTGATCTTGTAGGGCATCAGGTCGATGTCCTTCTGCACTTCCTTCTCGCCGAACTTGCGGCCGATCAGGCGCTTGACCGCGTAGATCGTGTTCTTGGGATTGGTCACCGCCTGGCGCTTCGCCGAAGCGCCCGCCAGCACCTCACCGTCTTCCTGGTACGCGACGATCGACGGCGTGGTGCGGGCACCTTCCGAGTTCTCGATCACACGCGTGGTGTTGCCTTCCATGACCGAGACGCACGAGTTCGTGGTGCCCAGGTCGATGCCGATGATTCTTCCCATGATGAATGTTCTCCTGAATGCAAAAAATTAGGTTGTGATGAACTTGTGGATAACCCCGCGCGATTCAAGGGATGAAGCGGGGATTTCCTGTGTATTCGTTGTGCTCAGCCCGGAGCGCTGACGGTGACCAGCGCGGGGCGCAGCACGCGCTCGGCAATGGTGTAGCCCTTTTGCAGCACACCGACGACGGTGTTGGCGGGCTGGCCGGGTGCCGGCACGACCGAGATCGCCTGATGCTGATGCGGATCGAACTTGGTGCCTGCGGCCGGCGCGATCTCGATGACCTTGTTGCGTTCGAGCGCGCTCTTCAACTGGCGCAGCGTGGCTTCGGCGCCTTCTCGGATCTGCTCCGGGGTGGCGTCCTTGATGGCCAGGCCGGCTTCGAGGCTGTCGGTCACGGGCAGCAGGCTTTCGGCAAAGGATTCGAGCGCGAACTTGCGGGCTTTGGCAACGTCATCGTCGGCCCGGCGGCGGGCGTTCTGCACGTCGGCCTGCGCGCGCAGGTACTGGTCGGCAAGTTCGGCGTTCTTCGCCTTCAGCGCGGCCAGTTCTTCCTGGGCGGCCGCCAGTTCGGCCAGTGCGTCCGCTTCATTCGCGGCCTGCGCCGCCTCAAGTTCTTCCGGGCTCGGTTCGCCCTGGAGCGTCTGCGGGTTCATTTCGGGATTTTTTGGGTCTGACATGCTCAAAAACCGGTGGATCGGCAGGAAAAGAAACGATTGCTGTCCATCTGGGGCTCGCAGCAGGGTTTTCAAGAAAAAAATGCGATTGCCAGAACCTGCGGCCGTGCGGAGGGATTTTTTGCCAGAACGCCGAGGATCCGGCTATGCCGGGCCGATGGTGTTGCCCCCGGAAGGGGGGCGGAAGGCGACACAAGTGCGCCGAAGCCTAGCTATAAATTCCAGAGACATCGCGGAACCGGCTTTGCCGGGCCGCTGATGTCACCCCCGGTAGGGGGTTGGCGGAGGCGACACGGTGCGCCGCAGCCTGGGGGGCGAGCAATCAGTGCGCGTCGAGCAGTTCGACGTCGAACTTCAGGGTCGCGTTCGGCGGAATGACGCCGCCGGCGCCGCGTGCGCCGTAGCCCAGTGCAGCCGGGATGATCAGCGTGCGCTTGCCGCCGATCTTCATGCCGGCAACACCTTCGTCCCAGCCCTTGATCACCTGACCGGCGCCCAGCGAGAACGCGAAGGGGTCGTTTCGGTCGCGGCTCGAATCGAACTTCGCGCCCTGAACGCCGTCGTTGAAGAGCCAGCCGGTGTAGTGCACGTGGACGTGCTGGCCGGCCTTGGCTTCGGCGCCGGTGCCGACTTCGGTGTCTTCGTACTGCAGGCCGGTGGATGTGGTGGGCATGGAAATGCTCCTTTTGGAATGTTGGTCGGAATTGGAGGCGCGAAGTTTAACGAGGCACGCGGATGCTTCTCGCAGGACGGCATGCCGCCCCTGTATGAAGGCCGCTGGCGTTCCGGGTGCCGTCTCAGCGCACCGGAGCCGTCGGTGCGCGGACGGCTGCGGAGGCGAGAGCCGGATCGTCCGGCGCATGTGTTGGCGAACCGATCTTGCGCGCCTGGGCGATCTGCCATTTGCCGGCGAAAGCCTGCAGGTCGGAGAGGCGCTTGAGCAGGTCCTGTCCGCTCAGGGTCAGGCTGTAGCCTTCGCCGCCATGGCCGACGACGCCGGCTTCGCGCAGTTCCTTCAACCGGGTGTTGAGCGTGTTCGGCGTGATGCCGCCCACGCTGTCCTGGAGCAGCCGGAAGGTCTGCGCGTGGCCGTCGCGCAATGCCCAGAGCACTCGCAATGCGTAACGAGCCTCCAGCAGTGCAAGCAACTGGCTGATGGCTGCGTTTTCCTTGGTACTCATCGGGCTCCTCTGGTCTTCTTCTCAGGCGGCCGGCGACTATAGCCCAGAAGCTTGGATGCTACAAGTTTCATAGCTGCCACGTTCGGCTGGCCGTGGCTTGCCAGGCAATCGTGTCAATCGGCAGTGAAGGCCGCCATGGCGTCGCCAAGTCGGATAGGGCGGCCAGGTGCCCACTGCGGATCGAAGACCACCCGCGGTGCAGGGAACAACATCACGACGGTCGAACCGAGCAGGAAACGACCCATTTCCTCGCCTTGCCTCAACTCGATGGCGCGGTCGTCGTAGCGCCATTCCTTGACCTCGCCACCGCGCGGCGGGTTGACCACGCCATGCCAGACGGTTGCCATGCTGCCGACGATGGTCGCGCCGACCAGCACCAGCACGAAGGGGCCTCGCGCCGAATCGAACACACACACGGTGCGCTCGTTGCGTGCGAACAGCCCCGGCACGCCGCGCGCCGTCGTCGGATTCACCGAGAAGAGGTCGCCCGGCACGTAGATCATGCGGCGCAACCTGCCGTCGCAGGGCATGTGGATGCGGTGATAGTCGCGCGGGCTCAGGTAGAGCGTGGCAAAGCTGCCGTGCGCAAAACGCGCCGCCAGCACCGAGTCGCCGCCGACCAGCGCGGTCGTGGTGTACGCATGGCCCTTGGCCTGGAAGATCTGGTCGCCGTCGATGGCGCCGAATTGGCTGATGGCGCCGTCGACCGGCGAAATCAGGTCGGCTTCGGCGAGCGGCCGGGCGCCGGGCTTCAGTGCGCGCGTGAAGAAGTCGTTGAAGCTGGCGTATCGCGCGATGTCGCTTTCGAGCGCCTCGTTCATGTCGACCCCGTACTTCGCGACGAAGCGCCGGATGATCCAGGTCGTGACGTCGCCGCGCTCCTTGCCGGCAACCCAGCCGGCGAAGGACGTCAGCGCCTGCTTGGGAATGATGTACTGCGGCAGGACGGGAAGGCGGTCGGACACGGCGTGGGGGAATTTCGTGGAATGGCCGCCATTCTAGGAACCCGGCAGTTGGCTCAGGGCGCCAGCCGTTCGCGCACCCAGGCGTCGGCCGCTGCGCTGTCGTCACGGCGGTAGCGCAGCCGGTCGTGCAGCCGGCTCTTGCGCCCTTGCCAGAACTCCCAGCGATCAGGCACCAGCCGGTAGCCGCCCCAGTGCGGAGGACGCGGCGGCGCCAGCAGGAACTTCGCTGCGGCCAGCGCGGCGTTCTTCACGAGTACATCGCGGCCTTCGATCACCTGGCTCTGCGGGCTGGCCCAGGCGCCGAGCCGCGAATCGAGCGGGCGGCTGGCGAAATAGGCATCGCTGTCGGCCGCCTCGACCCGTTCGACCCGGCCCTCGATCCGCACCACGCGTTCGAGCTCGACCCAGTGGAACTGCAGCGCCGCATGCGGATTGCCGGCCAGTTCCTGGCCCTTCCGGCTGTCGTAGTTGGTGTACCAGACGATGCCGCGGGCGTCGTAGCCCTTGATCAGCACGATGCGCGTCGATGGCCGCAGGTCGCTGCCGACCGTCGCCAGCGTCATCGCGTTCGGCTCGGGCACCTGCGCGCCGATCGCTTCACCGAGCCAGCGTTCGAACTGCTGCAGCGGGTCAGCGGCGCTGCGGGTCTCGTCGAGTTCGGCCCGCTCGTAGCTCTTGCGCAGCGCGGCCAGGGATTCGTTGGGAGAGGTCATGCGCGAATTGTCTGCGCAACTGTCAGGAGATACTTTGATGCATGGACACCTCCGCATCGCCCACGGTCATCGTGCTTGCCTCCGGTCGGGGCGAGCGTTTTCGTGCGTCGGGCGGCAGGGTGCACAAGCTTCAGGCGCTGCTCGGTGGCAAGCCGGTGCTCGAACACACGCTGGACGCGGTGCGCGCCAGCGGGTTGCGCTGGCACCTGGAGGACGTCGGCCATCCCGGAATGGGCGATTCGATTGCCGCTGCGGTCCGAGCGACGGCCGATGCAGGCGGCTGGCTCGTGCTGCCCGCCGACCTCCCATTGGTGCGTCCGGCCACGTTGCGATCGGTAGCCGATGCGCTGGCCGGTGCGCAGCGTGGAGCGTCCCTGGCGGTTCAGCCGACATACCTGGGCGAACGCGGGCACCCCGTCGGGTTCGCCGCGGCCTGCCGTGACGATCTGCTCGCACTCGGTGGCCCGCGCGGCGCGGCACCCGTCCTTCAAGCGCTGCAACGGCAAGGGCTGACCATCGATCTGCCCGTCGATGATGCCGGCGTGCTCGCCGACATCGACACGCTGGACGACCTGGCCCGGGCGGAACGCCTTCTCAGTTCCTGGCGATGACCGCACAGGCGATGCGCGGGCCCGAATTGCCGGACGGCTGGGTGGTGTAGTCGTCCGGATCGCGGTGAACGACGATGGCGCGGCCGACCACGTTGTTGGCTGCTGCATCGTTCAGCGAGATCGAGTGCACGTCGACGCTGAAACGAGCGACGCCGGCGGCATCTGCGACCAGGCTCGGCAATTCGCCAGCATGGCTACCTGGTGCGGCGAACTTACCGTGTACCGCTCCCGCCGGATTGAAGTGACCGCCCGAGGCGTCGCCGTTGCTGGCGCAGCTGCCCTTTTCGTGGATGTGGAAGCCGTGCTCGCTGCCAGGCGCCAGGCCGCGCACTTCACCCGCCACCCGGACGCCGTGGTCGAGCGCGGTGAAGCTCACCGCGCCCGTCGTCGGATTGGGCGAGATGGCGCCGGTCGCTGCCAGTTCTGCCACGGCACCCGGCCGCGAACCGCCCATGCCGGCGCAGCCTCCGAGCAGTGCAAGGGCAAGGGTGGCGGCCACGATGGCTGGACGATGGAACTGCTGGCTCATGGTTTTTTCTCCTGGGACGATGAATGGGACACGCCTGCGTGAACTTCGGATGATCCTCTGTATAACGGGGCCGGCACGCGATCGCAATCGGTCGTCTCCGACGAACCCGTCTGCGCGAACTGCATCAGCCGAGCCAATGCGCGGTCGCGGATCCCGTGGCGCTGCAACTCCTGCAGCGTCTGGCGGGCGTAGTCGAGGGATGTGCCGTAGCGGCCGGCCGCGTTCGCGAAGATGTGGCGGTAGTGGGCTTCGCTGAGATCGCCGGTGAAGTTCGGGCTCTGCCGGGACAGCGTGAATGCCAGCGCACGCACGCGCCCGCCAGGCGTCGTGCAGTCGAGCCAGCGCGGGTCGTAGACGCCGGTCGGCATCTCGCGCAGCCAGAGGCGGCCGAGTGTTTCGAGCCCGTCGGACCCAGGGATGCGGAAGACCATGCCCTGGCAACTGCCGCCTGTGAACAGCCCGAAGACCAGTCCGGGTGTCTGCACCGAACCGCGGTTCACGCGGCTCCACATCTTGAGCGCCCGATGCCAGCCGTGGACACGTGCCGGGCGCCGCTCCGCGAAGTCGAAATCGGGCCGCCAGATCAACGATGCGTAGCCGAACAGCCACAGGTCGTCGTGGCCGCCCCATTCGGCGATCGTGCGATCGAGCATCGGTGCCGGGTCGCGCAAGGGCGCGGGCACCGGACGGGATTCAGGCGGAGCGCCTACAGTCATGGCTGCAATTTTGCGGGCATCGTTCAACCATGATTATTTACCGGCCTCTTTCCTTTGGACATCGCAGCCTTGCCGCCGACGACGGGCAGGACGGCGATCAGCGTTTCGCGCTGGGTTTTCTCTTTGCCATCGTTGCCGTGGTGGTGCTGTCGGTGGTCGGTTTTGCTGCCTATCGCTACGGCGTGCCCGCCGCACCGGCCGTGGAGGTGGTGCCGGCCGGTGATACGCCGCCGCCGGAAGCGTCGCAGGTGCAGGTCACGACCGAGACCGTCACAGTCGTGATTCCCGACGGCGCGAGCATCACCACAGCCAACGGTGTCGTGAATTTTTACTTCGCAACCGGCAGCGCCGACCTGGCGCCTGGCGCCGCTGAAGCGCTTGCCACCGTGATCAAGGGCGTGGAAGGCGGCCGCAAGGCGGTCATCTCCGGCTTTCACGACATGACCGGCGACATTGTTGCCAACGAGGCGCTCGCCAAGCTGCGTGCGCAGACGGTGCAGGAGGTGTTGATCGGACTCGGTGTACCGGCGGGCAAGGTGAGCCTGCAGAAGCCGGCCGCGACCACGGGTTCAGGCAGCGCCGCCGAGGCGCGTCGCGTCGAGGTGAAGCTGGTCGACTGACGTCCGGCAGTGCGAGGGGGGTGCTCAGGCGCTGTCGCGCAGCACCAGCCGCCACGGCAGTTCGATGCTGGCCGGCGACACCGCTTCGCCGCGCATCAACTGCAGAAGCATGCGCGCCGCGGCCTCGCCGATCTCGGTGCGCGGCGTGCCGACGCTGGTCAGCGACGGCAGCATCTGCGCACTGCCGGGCAGATCGTTGAAGCCCGCGATCGCGATCCGGTCGGGCACGTCGACGCCCATGCGCAGCGCTGCCAGGAGAGCGCCCTGTGCCAGGTCGTCGTTGCAGCAGAACAGTGCTTCCGGCGCATCGGACGCCATGATTCTTCGGAACATCTCACCGCCCAGGGCGATCGACGACGGCTCGGGGCGTAGCCATTCGAGCGACGGGTCGTAGCAGCCCGCGTCGCGCAGGGCGCTTCGGTAACCCTCGGCGCGCTGCAGCACCCGCGCATCGAGCTGGGCGCCGGCGAAGGCGACGCGCCGCGCGCCACGCGACAGGAGGTGCTGCGCCATCGCGCGGCCGGCCGCGTGCTGTGAAAAACCGACGCAGTGCACACCCGGCGCGCGGCTGGTTTCCATGATGTGAACGCACGGCACGCCGCTCGCGGCGATCAGCGCCCGCGTTTCTTCGGTGCGCTCGAAGCCCGTGACGAGCAACCCGGCCGGGCGGTGTGCAAGCTGTTCCCGCAGCAACTGCTCTTCTTCGCGCGGATCGTAGTGAGTGACGCCGATGAGCGTCTGGAAACCCGCCGGCCGCAGCGTGCGTTGCACCGCTTCGAGCAGGTCGACGAACAGCGTGTTGGACAGCAAAGGGATCAACACGGCGACATGCGAACTCCGGTGCGAGGCGAGTGCCCGGGCGGCGGGGTCGGGTACATAGCCCAGGCGCGCCGCGGCTTCTCGCGCGCGCTCGACCAATTCGGGCGCTACGCTGCGCTCGCCGCGCAGGGCGCGCGATACCGTGATGGGACTGACGCCGGCGGCTTCTGCCACGTGCTGAAGGGTCACGCGTCCGCTGCTGCGGCGCGGGGCTGGTTTATCTCGAGAGGGCATTGGAATGTCGTTTAGGGGC
Organism: uncultured Variovorax sp.; assembly: GCA_903872875.1. Lineage (GTDB taxonomy): Bacteria > Pseudomonadota > Gammaproteobacteria > Burkholderiales > Burkholderiaceae_C > Variovorax. The sequence continues at coordinate 4,878 of CAIQMJ010000436.1, read as the reverse complement.
AAACCCTAGGCCATCAATTTTCCATCATGGCTTAGGATAGCGCTATCCTGACGATATCTGGCCCCTTCATGGGGTCTTGTCGAGGCAATCCGCCGGTGGATACGTCGATATTCTGAAGACAGCGTTATCCAAGCTGTCCAGGTCAATCAAGGAAAGCGAATGCAAGCGGTCTGGTTGGTGGTGATGGGTGTGTCCGGCTGCGGCAAGTCGAGTCTGGGTCAGGCGTTGGCCGCCGATCTCGGACTGCCGCTGATCGAAGGCGACGACTTCCACCCCCCCGCCAACATCGCCAAGATGAGCAACGGCATCCCGCTCGACGATGAAGATCGCGCCGGTTGGCTCGCCACCCTGGGCGATGAGCTGGTGAAGCGTCCTGGCGGAGCGGTTCTGACCTGTTCGTCGCTCAAGCGCGCGTACCGCAACCGGCTGCGTGCCGCAGTGCCGACGTTGCGCTTCGTGTTCATGGACATCTCCCGCGCCGAAGCGCAGGCGCGCGTCGAAGCGCGCGCGGGCGAGCACTTTTTCTCGACCTCGTTGGTCGACAACCAGTTCGCGACGCTCGAGTCGCCGATCGGCGAGGCGGGCGTGTTGCCCGTGTCGGCGGTCGATCCGTTGACCGCGCTCACAGCCACCGTGCGCCACTGGTTGGCGGCCGCTCCCTCGACAGCGGCCTGACACCGGTACCGCGCTGCCGATTCCCTGTTTCATCCCTCACATTCCTTTTCGGAGACTCGCATGGCTCAACTCGATGGACAAGCCGTACCCAACCGCCGCTGGCGCATCGGCGGACTGCTCGGCATTGGTGTCTTGGTCAACTACCTGGACCGCATCAGCCTGTCGGTGGCGGCGCCGCAGATCCAGGCGGAGTTCGGGCTCTCGCCCGAGCAGATCGGGCTGTTCCTGTCGGCCTTCTTCTGGACCTACGCGCTGCTGCAGGTGCCGGGCGGCATGCTGCTCGACCGCTACGGCCCGACGCGGATCGGCCGCTGGGGTGCGTTCTGCTGGGCGATCGCGTCGAGCGTGACCGCGCTGGCCGGCGGCTGGGCCGGGATCTTCGCCGCGCGCATGCTGCTGGGCATCGCCGAGGCGCCGGGCTTCATGGTGAGCTCCAAGGCCACCGGCTACTGGTTTCCGCGCAGCGAGCGTGCCTTCGCCACCGCGCTGTTCGATGCGGCGGCCAAGTTTTCGAACGTGATCGGCGTGCCGCTGGTCGCATTCATCGTCGTCGGCTTCGGCTGGCGCTGGGGCTTCGCGATCTGCGCGTGCATGAGCCTGGCGTATTTCTTCGCATTCCTGCTGATCTACCGCGATCCGAGCCAGGACAGGAGCCTGTCGGCCATCGAACGCCGCTACATCGTCGAAGGCGGTGCCGCGCCCGAAGGCGCGCCGCCCGGCGGCGCGAGCGGCATGCTCGGCTACCTGCTGCGCCAGCCCAAGGTGTGGGGCCTGATCCTCGGCTTCGCGGCCTACGGCTATTCCTTCTATCTGTTCCTCACCTGGCTGCCCGGCTATCTGGTGCAGACGATGCACATGAGCATCCTGAAGTCCGCCGGCTTCGCGGCCATTCCCTGGATGGTCGCCACGCTGACCGACCTGTTCGTCGGCGGCTGGCTGATCGACCGGCTGATCGCCAAGGGCCATGAGGAATCGAAGGTGCGCAAGACCGTGCTGGTCTGCGGCATGGTCATGGGCCTGGCAGTGTTCGGCGCGACGCAGACGACCGATCCTGTGTGGGCCATCGTCTGGATCTCCATCGCGCTCGGCGGCCTCGCCGCGGCGGCGCCCGTCGGCTGGTCGCTGCCTTCGCTGATCGCGCCGAAGGGCGGTGTCGGCACGGTCGGCGGCCTGATGAATTTCGGCAACAACCTGATGGGCGCCGCGGCGCCGATCGCCACCGGCATGATCGTCGGCGCGACCGGCTCGTTCGGAAATGCGTTCCTGCTGGCCGGCGGCATCCTGCTGATCGGCATCCTGGCCTTCGTGTTCCTGCTCGGTCGCATCGAGCCGATCCCCGATCCGGATTGACGGAAACAGCGCGTGTCGACGCACGCGCCGACACGGTCGCGGAGTAACATTTCAGCGCAGAGCCCGTGCCGCTCGCGCAGGTCCCCACACCCAAGATGACGAACACCCACGCGACAGTCGAACGTGTCACCGACCGCATCCGCGAGCGCAGCCGCGGCACCCGCGAAAGCTACCTGAAGCAGCTGGCCGAGATCCGCGCCCGCGACCGCGGTTCCGACCGCATGGGCTGCGCCAACGTGGCGCATGCGGTGGCCGGCGTGCCGGCCAACGACAAGCTGCGCATCGTGGCCGAGCGCGGGCCGAACATCGGCATCGTCACTGCGTACAACGACATGCTGTCGGCCCACGCGCCGTACCAGGGTTATCCGGACATCATCAAGCACGAGGCGCGCGGCCTCGGCGCCACCGCGCAGGTGGCGGGCGGCGTGCCCGCGATGTGCGACGGCGTGACGCAGGGCACGCCCGGCATGGAACTCAGCCTGTTCAGCCGCGACGTGATCGCCATGAGCACCGCCATAGCGCTGACGCACGACATGTTCGACGCCGCGTTGATGCTCGGCGTGTGCGACAAGATCGTGCCCGGCCTGTTGATCGGCGCGCTGCACTTCGGCCACCTGCCGACCGTGTTCGTGCCGGCCGGGCCGATGCCTTCGGGCCTGTCGAACACCGCGAAGTCGAAGGTGCGTGAACAGGCCGCGCAAGGCCTGGTCGGCCGTCAGGGCCTGATGGACGCCGAAATGGCGGCCTATCACACGCTTGGCACCTGCACTTTCTACGGCACGGCCAACAGCAACCAGATGCTGCTCGAGGCGATGGGCCTGCACGTGCCCGGCACGGCCTTCATCCAGCCCGGCGATGCGATGCGCGAGACGCTTACGCGCGAGGCCGTGCGCACGGTGCTCGGCCGTGCTTCGGCACAACCCTTCCAGTGCCCGCCGATCGGCGAGATGGTCGACGAGCGCGCGATCGTCAACGCCATGGCGGCGCTGCTGGCCACCGGCGGTTCGACCAACCACCTGATCCACTGGGTCGCGGTGGCGCGGGCGGCCGGCATCGTGATCGACTGGGACGACTTCTCCGCGCTGTCCGACGTGATCCCGCTGCTCACGCGGGTGTATCCGAACGGCAGCGCCGACGTCAACGAATTCCAGAACGCCGGCGGTCCGGGCTACGTGATCGGCGAACTGGTCGATGCAGGGCTGATGCACGGCGATGTGCTCACGGTGCGCGCCGGCGGCATCCGCGAGTTCGCGAACTTTCCGACGCTGGCTGCAAGCGGCACGCTGAACTGGAGCCCGGCTGCGCCCTCGAAGAACGACGCGGTGGCGCGGCCGGTGTCGGCGCCGTTCAGCGCGACCGGCGGGCTCAAGCTGCTGCAGGGCAACCTGGGGCGCAGCGTGATCAAGATCTCGTCGGTGCCGGAAGACCGCCACGTGATCGAGGCGCCTGCGCGGGTCTTCGATTCGCAGGCCGCGCTGCAGAAGGCCTTCTCGGCCGGCGAGCTCGACCGCGACGTGGTCTGCGTGGTGCGTTGGCAGGGCCCGCAGGCCAACGGCATGCCCGAGCTGCACAAGCTCACGCCGCCGCTGTCGGTATTGCAGGGCAAGGGCTTCCGCGTCGCGCTTGTCACCGATGGCCGCATGAGCGGCGCATCTGGCAAGATTCCGGCTGCCATCCACGTGTCGCCCGAAGCGGCCGCGGGCGGTCCGTTGGCCAAGGTGCGCGACGGCGACCTGATCCGGCTCGACGGTGTCGACGGCACGCTCACCGTGCTGCTGCCGGAAGACGAATGGGCCGCTCGCGAAGCCGCAACCATTCCCGAAGAACAACGCGCTGCCGACGGCCGCGGCCTCGGCCGCGACCTGTTCGCCGGCATGCGCCGCAATGCATTGACTGCTGAAGAAGGAGCCTGCTCATGGCTGTGAACGACAAACTGACCGCCCTCGACGTGATGCGCGATGCGCCGGTGATCCCGGTGATCGTGCTGCACGACGTGGCCCATGCCGTGCCGCTGGCGCGCGCGCTTGTGGCCGGCGGCATCCGCATGCTCGAGGTCACGCTGCGCACGCCACAGGCGTTGCAATGCATCGAGGCCATCGCGAAGGAAGTGCCCGAAGCCGTGGCCGGTGCCGGCACGATCCGCAGCTCGGCCGATGCGCAAGCCTCTGTGCTCGCAGGCGCGAAATTCGGCGTGAGCCCGGGCTACACGCCGGCGGTCGGCAAGGCCTGCCGCGACCTCGGCCTGCCGCTGCTGCCCGGCGTGGCCACCGGCAGCGAAATCATGATGGCGCAGGAAGACGGCTACACCCAGCTCAAATTCTTCCCTGCGCTGCAGGCCGGCGGCCTGCCGATGCTCAAGGCATGGCAGGGCCCGTTTGGCGACGTCACCTTCTGCCCGACCGGCGGCATCCATGCTGGCAATGCCGCGGAGTTCCTCGCGCTGTCGAACGTGGCCTGCGTCGGCGGTTCGTGGATCGTGCCGACCGACGCGATCCGCGACGGCGACTGGGCGCGCATCGAACGGCTCGCGCGCGAGGCCACTGCGCTGCCGCGTTGAACATGGCAGAGGCATTCGATGTCGGCGACCTCCGGGTCATCGCGTTCGACATCTTCGGCACCGTGGTCGACTGGCACAGCGGCATTGCGGCTGAAGCTCAAGCCGCACTGCCCGGCATCGATGGTGGCGCCTTCGCGTTGGCCTGGCGCGCCGGCTACCAGCCGGCCATGCGCAGCGTGATGGAGCGCATGGCGGCGGGCGAGGGCGGTTTCACGCTTCTCGACGAACTGCACGCCAGCATCCTCGAAGGCGTGCTGCGCGACTTCGGAGTCATGGGGCTCGATGCGGAGAAGAAG
>CAIQMJ010000435.1 GCA_903872875.1 uncultured Variovorax sp. | reverse complement strand
CCGGCGCTGCTGTTCGATGCGCTGCGCAGCTTCGACCAGTCCTTCAACCAGGCGCCGTCGCTGCACATCGCACTGGCGGTGATCCTGTGGGACTGGTACCGCCGCGTCGTCCATGCGCGCTGGGCACGCGCGGTGCTGCACGTCTGGACGTTCGCGATCTGCGCGTCGGTGCTCACGACCTGGCAGCACCACTTCATCGACATCCCGACCGGCGCACTGCTGGGTGCCTTCTGCGTCTGGTTCTGGCCGGTGGAGCGTGGCGTGTCGATGCCGCGTGCCTGGCGGACCGCGCGCGACCCGCGGCGCTGGAAGCTGGGCGCGCTGTACGCGGCGGGCGCCCTGTGCTGCCTGGTCGTGGCGTTGTCATTGGGCGGATTCGCACTGTGGCTCGGATGGCCTGCGGTGTCGCTGATGCTGGTCGCGCTGAACTGTGTCGGCTTCGGCACCCGCGGCTTCCAGATGGACCGGCACGGCCGGATGCGCTGGGCCGCGCGATGGCTGCTCGGTCCTTACCGGGCCAGCGCGGCGCTCAACGCCTGGCTCTGGACGCGCCGGCTGCCGGCCTCGGTCGAGGTCGCGCCCGACCTGCGCCTGGGCCGCATTCCGACGCTCGCCGAATGGCGTGCCGCCGGCGAGCCGCGGCTGGTCGGCCTTTGCGCCGAACTGCAACTGCCGCGCGTGCCGGACGCGCGCTGCGTGCCGATGCTCGACCTCGTCGTACCGCCGCCCGCACAGCTGCGTCGCGCCATCGCGACCATCGAACGGCGCGATGCCGACGCTGCGCGGCCCGTGTGGATCTGCTGCGCGCTCGGCTTCTCGCGCAGCGCGGGGGCGGTGCTCGGCTGGCTTCGGCTGCACGGCGCGTTGAGCCACACTCGGGCGGAAACCCTGGTGCGCGAGGCCCGGCCGCAGATCGTGCTGCGGCCGGCCTGGCGCGCCGCTCTCGACCACGCCACCCGGAAAGACCCGTCATGACCGACCCCGAACGCGCACTGTGCGCCGCCACCGCCAGCCTGCTGCGCGCCACCGGCGTGGTCGCCGCCTGGGGGCTTGGGCTCAGCGGGATCGCCTTCGGCGTGCTGGCGCTCACCGGCCGCTCGCTCTCGACCACATCGTGCATGGGCTTCGGCGCTGTCGCGATCATCGGCGTGCTGGAGCGCTACCTTGCACTGCGCCTGCGGTTGGACATCGGCCTGTTCGATTCGCTGGCCGATGGCCGCGTCGCCTCGCTGTCGGCGCTCGACGGCGCCCTGCAACGCCTTGGCCTGCGGCTCGCCCCCGAGACGCCGCGCTCGCTGGACGACCGTGTGCTGGGCACGCGCCAGATCGTGCAGCGCCACGGCATCGCGGTCGCCTGCCAGACCGCGATGTTCCTGCTGGCGCTGCTCACGCAGGACCTCCAATGAAGACAGACGCGCACGGCTTCCGTCCCCATGCGCGCCGCGCGGCAGCGGTGGTCACGGCAAAGCTGATCGTCGGCGCCGCGGCCCTCCTGACCGGCGTCCGGGCGATCTGGTCCGGCACCGAACCCAAGGCCGAGCAGACGCTCTACTTCGCCAACCACACGAGCCATGGCGACTTCGTGCTGCTGTGGGCCACGCTGCCGCCCGACCTGCGCAGCCTCACGCGACCGGTCGCAGGGCAGGATTACTGGGAAGCTTCGGCGCTGCGCCGCTTCATCGGCGAAGACGTGTTCCGCGCGTTGATGATCCGGCGCGACGGCAGCGGCGGGAGCGCTGGCGCCAACGACATCGCGGCGCCGGCCAATCCGGTCGAGCAGATGACCGAGGCACTGCGCTCCGGCGACTCGCTGATCATGTTTCCCGAGGGCACACGCAACACCGGCGACGAGGTGCTGCTGCCGCTCAAGAGCGGCCTCTACCATCTGGCGCGCGCCTGCCCGCAGGTGCGGCTGGTCCCGGTCTGGATCGAGAACCTCAAGCGCGTGCTGCCCAAGGGCACGCTGGTGCCGATTCCGCTGGCCTGCTCGGTGCGCTACGGCACGCCGCTGGTGCTGGGCGACGACGAAGACAAGCAGGCCTTCATGGAGCGGGCGCGCGACGCGATGCTCGACCTGCGGCCCGACCACGACAAGACCGCCATCTGAAGGCCATCCCGAGAAGCCGATGAATCCCACCACCCTCAAGCTCTTCGGCGGTGTCGCGGCCGTGCTGATCCTGGCCTCGGCGATCGGCGCCATGCTGAAGTGGCGCGTCGCGCATGGCCAGCCGAACACGGTCATCGACAACCTGAACTCGCGCGTCAACGCCTGGTGGGTGATGGTCGCGGTCATCGGCCTGGCCTTCGCCTTCGGCAAGGGCGGGGTGATCGTGCTGTTCTATCTGATCTCGTTCTATGCGCTGCGCGAGTTCATCAGCCTGGCCTACACCCGGCGCGGCGACCATGCAGCCATCGCGGTCGCGTTCTTCATCGCGCTGCCGGCGCAGTACTTCCTGATCTGGATCGAGTGGTACGGCCTCTATTCGATCTTCATTCCGGTCTACGCCTTCCTGGTGCTGCCGATCCTGGCGGCCGTCGGCGGCGACACGCAGCGCTTCCTGGAGCGCACGTCCAAGGTCCAGTGGGGCCTGATGATCTGCGTGTTCTGCGTCAGCCACGTGCCCGCGCTGATCACGCTGCCGATCCCCGGCTTCGAGGGTCGCAACCTGCTGCTGATCGCCTTCCTCGTGATCGTGGTGCAAGGCAGCGACGTCTTGCAGTATGTGTGGGGCAAGCTGCTGGGCAAGCGCAAGGTCGCGCCCGAACTCTCGCCCTCCAAGACCTGGGAAGGCCTGATCGGCGGCGTGGCGAGCGCCACCGCGATGGGTGCGGCGCTCTACTGGATCACGCCCTTCACGCCGTGGCAGGCTGCACTGATGGCATTCGTGATCTGCGTCATGGGCTTCTTCGGCGGCCTCGTGATGTCGGCCATCAAGCGCGACCGCGGCGTCAAGGACTGGGGCACGATGATCGAGGGCCACGGCGGCATGCTCGACCGGCTGGATTCGGTGATCTTCGCGGCCCCGGTCTTCTTTCACGCGTTGCGCTATGGATGGGTGCCTTGACGCGGCCCGGCGCACAATGCGCCGACCTCCAACGGCCCCATCCACCCACCTCCCATGACCTCGACCACCGCGCGCCGCGACAAACTTCCCGCGGGCGGGCTGTCCGCCAGGTCGGCACTCATGGTTGCGGCCCTGGGTGTGGTGTTCGGCGACATCGGCACCTCCCCGCTCTATGCCTTCAAGGAATGCCTGAATCCCGAGCACGGCGTCGCCCTGGACCGTGGTGCCGTGCTCGGGCTGCTGTCGCTGGTGTTCTGGGGCTTGATGCTGGTCGTCACGCTGAAGTACGTGGTCTTCGTGCTGCGTGCAGACCATGACGGCGAAGGCGGCATCCTCGCGCTGCAGGGCCTGGCAGGCCAGGCCCTGGCGCACGGCGGTGCACAGCCCTGGGCCTGGAAAGCCATCGCCGGACTCGGGTTGGTCGGTGCCGCCATGTTCTACGGTGACAGCCTGATCACACCGGCCATCTCGGTGCTGTCGGCCGTGGAAGGCCTGGAAGTCGCCACGCCGGTATTCAAGGCCTACGTGGTACCCATCACGCTGGTCGTGCTCATCGGGCTGTTCCTGGTTCAACGGAATGGCACGGCATCGGTCGGACGCATCTTCGGACCGGTGATGCTGCTGTGGTTCGGCGTGCTGGCGCTATCCGGCGTCTTCCACATCAGCCAGAACCCGCATGTGCTCGAGGCCGTCGACCCACGCTGGGCGGTTCAGTTCCTCGTCACCCACCGGACCCAGTCGCTGGCGGTACTGGGCGCGGTCTTCCTCGCCTTCACCGGCGGAGAGGCGCTGTATGCGGACATGGGCCACTTCGGCGCCGCGCCGATCCGGATGGCCTGGATCTGCATTGCGCTGCCGGCGCTGGTGCTCAACTACTTCGGCCAGGGCGCGCTGGTGCTGGCCGACCCGTCGGCCATCGACAACCCCTTCTTCCGCATGTTCCCGGGCTGGGCCACGGTGCCGATGGTGGCGCTG
>CAIQMJ010000434.1 GCA_903872875.1 uncultured Variovorax sp. | reverse complement strand
CGAAATTCCTGCTGCGACAGCCCTTCAGCGCTGACGCGGCGGCGCAATTCCGCCACGCTGAACTGGTTCTGGCGAGCGATCGACTCCTCGGCCTGGTCGACCGTCAGTTCATCCACGCGGATGCCGTTCTCACGGGCCACCTGGAGCTGCGCACGCTCGTTGATCAAGCGTTCGAGCACCAGGCGCGTCAGCTCGTTGCGTGGCATGCGGCCGGCGTCGGGGTTCTCGCGCAGGAGGCGCTCCACGCGCGTTATCACCTCCGTGTTCGTGATCGGTTCGGAATTGACCAATGCAACGATGAATTCCGCAGGACGCTGGACCGCGGGGCCGGCTGGCGTCGCTGGCGTGCTGGACGTCGACGGCGCAGTGAAACGCGGTGAACGCATGATGTCCGTGATGCCGGTGGAACTGGCACCCGGCGGGCGCAGCCCCTGTGCGCCGGCGGCGCAGGACAGCGCGGCCATGCAGGCAACCATCAGGGAGGAACGCAGAAAGGTCATGGAAACTCAGTCGTAATTGGTGAAGCGGCTCGGGCCCTGGCCCGGTTGGCGCAGGGGCTCGTAACGCTGGATGTTCTGCGCCAGGCTGCGCATCGGGCTCGAGCCAACGCTCGCGAAGCCGACGAACTCGATCTGGAACATGATCCGGGTATTGGCTGTGACCTGTCCCGTCGTAATACGTTCCAGCACCACGCGGCCGATCCAGCAGCAGCCATCGTATTCGACGCCGATCACGCCGTCGGTGAGCGCGCGATCCTGCAGGCTGTAGTTGAGACGTCCCACGGCATACCAGCGTCCGCCGCCTTCGCCGAGCCCGGGACCGAGATTCTTCCCCTTGTCGCCCCAGAGATCGTTGATAGGCCATTGCCAGTTGACGTCGAGCGACTTGCTGCCGTCGGTGGCCGTTGGCGTCGTCGGCGCCTGGTAGCGGTAGCCCGCGGAAATGGTCCGGTACGGACCCGGCTTGTAGCGGGCCGTGATGGTATTGCGCGTCGACTTGCGTTCATCAGGGTTGTACTGGACGGTGCTGTCGGCGCTCCACTGCTCGGTCCAGTTGACCTGCGCTCCAAGCAGCACGTCGCTCAGCCGGTCGGTGACGGGCGTGCCACCAGGCAGCACGACGTTCTGGTCCTTGAAGCGGATGCGCTGCGCCACACCGAAGCGCGCCGCTTCCGCACCACTGTCGGGATCGATCAGCCGCGTACTCACGCCGAGGGTCAGAAGATTGCTGTCCGCGATGCGGTCATTGCCAGAGAACGCGTTCTCGGTGTAGACGGTTGCGAAGTTGAAGTCATTGGCCGCCGTGTCGTAGACCGGAATCTGGCTCTGGTCGCGGAACGGCGTGTAGGTATAGAAGGCACGGGGCTCCAGCGTCTGGCGGAAGGCACGGCCGAAGAAGTTCGCGTCGCGCTCGAACACGAGCCCGCTGTCGAGGCTGAAGGTCGGAATGACATTGCTGGCCGAACTGGCGCCATTCGCCAGCGGCGCATCGAACTGATAGGAGGTCGCGTGCAGCATGACCTTGGGGATCACGAAGCTCGCGGGCGTCAGCCACGGCCGGCTGATCTGCAGCGTTCCGAGCATCCGCTCGGCGTCGGGCTGGCGCAGCCCGTTGAGCAGCGGTGCGTAGGCGGGATCAGCCCGGAAGCGGGTGTAGTCGATGCCGCCGGAAATATCGAAACCGTTCCAGTCGTACTTGTTGTAGTTTGCCGTGACCTGCGGCATGCGATCGTAGGGCGGCGTGATCGGCGACAGCGAATACTGCAACGTCTGATAGGACAACGCACGTGCCGTACCGCTCCAGTCGCCCTTGCTCCAGTTGAGTGAAGCTTCGCTGGTAAGCAGGCGCCCGGTCAGCGAAGGCGTGCGCGAAAAGTCGCGCCAATAGTCATCGTCGCTCACCCGGTTGATGTTGATTCCGGCATTCAGCGAATCCAGGCCGAAAGGCTTCGGATCGAAGCTTTGGCTGTGCTGCGCCCAGATGCCCCAACGCTCACGGCTGCGCAGCGTATCCGTCGGCATGTAGTCGGCACGGATGGTGCCGCTGTACGTATTCTCGAGATAGCGGAACTCGTTACCGAGATTCACGCCACGCTTGCTCATCACGGTCGGATAGAAGGTCGCATCGCGGTTCGGTGCAATGTTCCAGTAGTAGGGCTGAAGCAGTTCGACGCCATTCACACTGTCGATGCCGAACACCGGCGGCAGCAGACCGCTCTTGCGATCGTTGCCCAAGGGGAAGCTCAACGAGGGCAGCGCCGGGGAGCTGACACCCATGAAGCTCAGCCGCGCATCCGTCGCGACGCCGACGTTCTCCTCGGTGTCGGTCGTCATCGTCGCAGCGGTGAGCAACCAGGCGGGCATCCAGCCGGGGAAGTCCTCGCGACGGCAGGTCGTGTAGGTGACGCGCCGCGCCACCGAAACGTTGTTGTCGACGAAATCGATCCGTTCCGCATCCCCTTGGCCACCGGTGGCCAGGAACTTGTAGTGAACGTTGTTGAAGAAACCCTCGAAGGTCTCCACCTTGAGCTGTAGCTCGGGCCCTTCATAGACATTGCCCGCCTGATTGACGCGCACGTTGCCGGTGGCCTTGGCCAAGTCGTCGGGTTGGTAGTACTCGAGCCGATCGGCATGGATGATGGTTTCGCCACGGCGCAGCGAAGCATTGCCTTCGACCACCGTTTCCAGATCGGGCCGACCCGAGATCTTGTCACCGTCGACCAGGCTG
>CAIQMJ010000433.1 GCA_903872875.1 uncultured Variovorax sp. | reverse complement strand
CCTTCGGGTTCAGCCTGTCGGGCGACGGCTTTCGCACCTTGATGGCCGACCGCATCTACGAGGTCAAGGGACTCCTGTACGGCGTCGTGATCCTGCTGTTCCTGCGGCTCGAGCCCGAAGGCATCGCCGGCATCTGGCGCAAGACCAAGCGCTTCTGGGTCCAGTGGCCGCTGTCCCAATGAATTCCAGGAACCAAGAAGAAGAGGCAACGCATGGCGCGGAATCGTCCGGCGCCGGCGATCACGACAGGAGACAGGAAATGAGCATGAAGAACAAGGCTTCGATGGTCCGCCGGTTCGGCGGGTCCGCTGCTTTTCTCGCGCTGGCTGCGACTTTCGGCGCGCACGCGCAGGACGTCGGCGTGACGCCGACCGAGATCCTCATCGGCGAAGTGCAGCCGATGTCCGGGCCCGCCTCGCTGATCGGCAAGGCCGGCGCGGCCGGCTCCAGGCTCGCCATCGCCGAGATCAACGCGGCGGGCGGCATCAACGGCCGCAAGCTGCGCGCCATCTATGAGGACGACGGCTATGTGCCGGCCCGCTCGGTCTCCGCGGTGAAGAAGCTCATCGACTCCGACAAGGTGTTCGGCATCACCGGAACCACCGGCAGCTCGCACATGGTCGCCATGCTGCCGACCATCGAGGAGGCGAAGATCCCGACCATCGTGCACATGGCGCCGAACCCCGCGGTGGTGTCGCCGCGCAGGCCGACCGTCTTCATGATCGGGCCCGACTACGACTATGCGGGCTATGTGCCGATCCGCTACATGGCCGAGAAGATGGGCAAGAAGGGCGCCAAGTTCGGCATCCTCTACCAGGACGACGACTTCGGGAAGGCGCTGCTCGCGGGCTACAAGAAGGCGGTGAAGGAATTCGGCCTCGACAGCGTGGCGGAAATCTCCTTCAAGCGCGGTGCCAAGGACTTCTCGGCCGAGGTGCTCACGCTGAAGGACAAGGGCGCGACGGCCGTCTACCTGGGCACGCTCACGACCGAGTCCGCGTCGATCATGTCGGAGTTCCGCCGGCTCGACATGGACGTGACCCTGGGCACGCTCTGGGCCGGGCAACTGCCCGCCGCCGTCAAGCTGGCGGCGCCGTCGGACTACCAGTATCTGATCCCGGACTACTACGCCTCCAACTACGACCCGGCCGGCGTCGCGCTGATGACCTCGGCCAAGAAGTACCTGAGCGCGGACGACTATGCCAACTTCAACCGCTACACCGTAAGCGGCTATGTCGGTACGCAGGTCTTCGCGGAGGGCGTCCGCCGCTGCGGCGCCAATGTCACCCGCACCTGCGTGGTGGCCCAGCTCGACAAGCTGCACGATTTCAAGGTCGGCGGCCTGAGCGGCCCGGTGTCGCTCGACAACCCCAAGGGCCAGGCCGTGCTGCCGATCAAGCTGTTCCAGACCGATCCGAAATCCGGCACCGTCAAGTCGCTGACCGACTTCGTCGCCTATTGAAACCCGACCGATCTTTCCACGCTTCAAGATGCCGACCGATTCTTCTTCCCTTCCGAGCCGCGAGCGCTACCGCTCCGTCTTCCGCCCCGGCCTGTTCGAAGGCCGCACCGTCGTCGTCACCGGAGGCGGCAGCGGGTTGGGCCGCTGCGCCGCGCACGAGCTGGCCAGCCTCGGTGCGCACGTCGCGCTGGTCGGCCGCCAGATGGCCAAGCTCGATGCCGTCGCGGAAGAGATCGCGGCCATCTATCCGGAGCGCGCCGGCGACATCAGCAGGCACAGCTGCGACATCCGCGACGAGGCGGCTGTCAAGGCCACGGTGAGCGAGATCCTCGGCGCGCACGGGCGGCTCGACGGCCTCTTCAACTGTGCGGGCGGGCAGTACCCGGCGCAGCTGCGCGACATCTCGCTCAAGGGCTGGGACGCGGTGGTCCGCAACAACCTGAACGGCACCTTCCTGTTCTCGCGGGAATGTTTCGTCCAGTGGATGGAAGCGCATGGCGGCAGCATCGTCAACATGCTGGCCGACATCTGGGGTGGGCTGCCGGGCATGGGGCATTCCGGCGCGGCCCGCGGCGGCGTGCTGACCTTGACGGAGACCGCCGCCTGCGAGTGGGGCCATGCGGGCGTTCGCGTGAACGCGGTGGCGCCGGGCTGGATCGCGTCGGCCGGCATCGACACCTACGACGACGACTACCGCAACCTGCTGCGCGGCCTGCGCACCAAGGTGCCGCTGCAGCGCTTCGGCACCGAGGCCGAGCTGTCGTCGGCCGTGGTCTACCTGCTGTCGGAAGCGGCGGGTTTCATCAGCGGCGCGGTGATCCGCGTGGACGGCGGCGTGCCGACGGCGCGCCATACCTGGAACCTGGCACCCGCCGATCGCACCGCGCCGTACGACGGCTTTCCGCAGTACCAGGCGCCCGTCACGTTTTCCGAGCCTGCGCCGGAGACGGACAGCAGGCCAACCAGCCAGGACAACCAGGACGCGCCATGACCGAAGCACACGACATGCAGCAGGTGAAGGTCGAACGCCGCGGCGCGGCGTGCCACGTCACCATCGACCGTGCCGCCGCGCACAACACCATGACCGACGTCGTCATGACGCAGCTCGCCGATGCACTGCGCCAGGCCGAGGCCATGGAGGGCGTGCGCGCGGTCGTGCTCACAGGCGCAGGCGACAGGACCTTCTGCGCCGGAGGCCAGATGAAGCCGAGCCCCGACGGCTCGCCGTTCGCGCTCGAACCCGGGCGCTTCGACCATCCGGTGGCGGAACTCTTCCGTGCGCTCGACCGCTGCAATCTCCCGGTCATCGCGCGCGTCAACGGCGGCGCTTTCGGCGGCGGCCTGGGGCTGGTCTGCGCCTGCGACTTTGCCGTGGCGTCGGACCATGCGATGTTCGGCACGACAGAGGCCAAGGTCGGAGTCTTCCCGATGATGATCCTGCCGCTGCTGATGCGCGTGATTCCGCGGCGCCGGATGCTGGAGATGTGCTTCTTCGCGCACCGCTTCACCGCGGAGGAGGCGCGTGGCTTCGACATCGTGAACCAGGTCGTGCCGGCCGCCGAACTCGACGCGGCGGTCGATGCGATCGTCGCCCGGCTCGCGGCCAATTCACCGGTGGCGCTGCGCATCGGGCGCCGTGCCATCTCGGCGATCGGCGATCTGTCCTTCGCCGACAGCCTGAACCTCGCGCAGTCCATCCTGCCCGTTCTGGCACAGAGCGAGGACGCGCGAGAAGGCATGCGCGCGTTTGCCGAACGCCGCGCACCGGTCTGGCCGGGGCGCTGATCGCGATGACCACGACGACTGCGATGACCACCGCACCGACTTCTTCATCGCCACGCCGCATCCGCCCACTGCGCATCGGTTGCGCCAGCGGCTTCTGGGGCGATTCGGAGGCCGGTGCGGCGCAACTGGTTCGGCACGGCGACATCGACTATCCGGTGTTCGACTTCCTGGCCGAGATCACGATGTCCCTGCTGGCGCGCGCCAAGGCCAAGTCGCCCGATACCGGATATGCGCCTGACTTCGTGCGCGTGATCGCCGCGCTGGCGCCGGAGCTCCAGTCGCGCGGCATCCGGGTGGTGTCGAATGCCGGGG
>CAIQMJ010000432.1 GCA_903872875.1 uncultured Variovorax sp. | reverse complement strand
TCAGCGTGCCGTTGACCGCTGCACTGCTCGCGATCTGCAGCGCCCCCAGGGTGGCGCTCTGCCATAGCACCGAGCCACGCTCTGGATGGATGAACTGCGGGAAGAACGAGAGATAGAACATCGCGACCTTCGGATTCAGCAGGTTCGTGACGAAGCCCATGCGAAACAGCCGGCCCGGCGGATCGGCCGGCAGCGCGCGCGGCGCGAACGGGGCTTCTCCGCCCGGCTTCACCGCCTGCCAGGCCAGCCACAGCAGGTAGGCGGCGCCGGCCAGCCGGATCGCGTCGAAGGCGAAGGGCACGGCGATCAGCAGCGCAGTCAGGCCGAGCGCCGCCGCGACCAGGTGCACGAGGAAGGCAAGCAGCACGCCGCCCAGCGAGGTGAGGCCGGCGCGGCGTCCCTGCACCAGCGTGCGCGAGACGCAATAGATCATGTTCGGCCCCGGCGTGAGCGCAAGCAGCAACGTCGCGACCGTGAACCAGGTGAGTTCGGCGAGGGTGAACATGGCTCAGAGTCCTTTCGAGTCGAGCGTGACCGGGCCGCGCGGCGTGTCGAGCGTGGCGCCGAGATGGGGTGCGCCCTGCCGCAACGCGATGCCATCGCGCAGGCCGATGCATTGCAGCGCCTCGCGCAGCACCTCGATGCGCGGGTGCACGGCCGAGAGGCCGGTCAGCCGCAGGCCGGACGGCGGCATGCTGTCCAACGGATGCACCGCCCCCCATTGGATCAATGTCGGCATCGCGCCGTAGAACAGCCGCTGGCCGTCGTCGCGCACCGTGATCTGCCATTCGAGCCGGCCGGCCGGCGTGTCGCGGCTGGCGGCGATCACCTCGCCGCGGTCGAGATGCGTCGGCGCGTGCGCGAGTGCGCGCACCGTGGCCTGCGCGTCCGGCACGCGCGCGATGAAATGGATCAGCCGCGGACCGTGCTGTGCCAATCCGGCCTGGAGCGCCGGATCGTCCAGGTCGAACCAGCGGTGCTGGCCTGCTGTGCGCTCGGGACGCCTGCCCGGTTCGATCGCGATGATCTCCAGATAGCAGCGGGAAAAAGGCGCCGCGCCGTCGAGCGCGAGCAGCCGGTTGTGCGTGCCCATCAGCGGATGCGCGCCGCCCGGGCCGGGCACGACGCCGAGCGTGGCCTCGCACCACTGCACGCCCTCGTCGAGGCTGCGTGCGGCGATCACCAGGTGGTCGAGGTCGGCGCGCATCGGTCGGCGTTTGCTGGGTCGCGGAAGTTAAAGCGCGACCTGCCCGTCGATGCAGGTCACCGAGTCGCCACCGACCCAGACCTGGCCCACGGCGTCGCGCTCGATATGCACGCGTCCATCTCGTCCCAGGCACTGGCCCTGCGCAGCGAGGTAAACCTCCGGCAGGTGGCCGTCGGCGATCAGCCATTGGGCGAGGCTGGCGTTGAAGCTGCCGGTCACCGGGTCTTCCTCGATGCCGACGGGCGCTGCGAAGGCGCGCACCTCGACCGCCGCCGTCTCGCCCAACGGCTCGGCCGGGGCGAAGGCGCGCGCCTCGCGGTTCGAGCGTGAGATCAGCAGCGACGGTTCCGGTGCCGTCGGCATGCCGGCCACGCCGACCTTCTGGCCGAGCTCCTTCAGCGCGCGGTGATCGGGCTGCAGCGTCAGCACGGTGTCGGCATCGGCCAGCAGCAGGCCGAGCCAGACCGGGCCGTTGTCGAGCAACTGCGCCGCGACGATCTGCGAGGCCTTGAGCTTCAGCGCCGCCGCAACCTTGGCGAGCAGGGTCGGGCTGGGCGCGCTGCGCCGCAGTGCGGGCGCAGCGAACGCGAAGCGACCGGCGTTCTGGCGGATCGACACCAGCCCGGCACCGCATTCCTGTACCACGCGGCCGGCGGTCTTCGGCTTGCCGCCGGCCTGCAGCCAGGCATGGCAGCTGCCCAGCGTCGGATGGCCGGCGAAGGGAAGTTCGCTGCCCGGCGTGAAGATGCGCACGCGATAGTCGGCGCGCGGATCGGTCGGCGGCAGCAGGAAGGTGGTTTCCGACAGGTTCGTCCACTGGGCGAAACGCTGCATCGCCGCGTCGTCCAGGCCGGTGCCGTCGAGCACCACCGCGAGCGGATTGCCGCGGTAGGGTTCGGCCGTGAAGACGTCGACTTGCTTGAAGGGGCGGGTGGTCATGGTGTGCGGGCGGCGCGTTCCGGCGCGTCGCGGTCAGGTCATTCGAGAAGGAGGTCGAGCACGCCGCGCGCGCCGGCGCGGCTGCGCAGGTCGGCGAACCAGCGTTCGACGTTCGGCCAGACGGGCCGGGTGTATTCGGTCGGCGGCAGACCGAACCAGCGGTGCGCCTCGCAGCCGACCGGTATGTCGGCCATCGTGAAGTCGTCGCCGAGCATGAAGGCGCGGTTCGCCAGGTGCGCGTCGAGCAGCGCGAACAGCGGTTCGGTGGCGTGAACCGACTGCGCGATGGCGGCCGGATCGCGTTCGGCGGCCGGCGTGCGCACCCATTGCTTGAACGCGCCCGCACTCACCGGGTTCAGCGTGGTCTGCTGCCAGTCCATCCAGCGCTCGGCGTCGAAGCGCCGGTGCAGCAGTTCGGGGTAGAGCGTGCCCGGTGCGTGTCTGGCGCAGAGGTAGCGCACGATGACGTTCGATTCCCAGAGCGTGACGCGGTCGGGGCCTTCGCCATCGTCGATCGTCGGCACCATCGCGTTCGGGTTGAGCGCGAGGTATTCCGGCGTCTGCACGATGCCGAATCGGCCACCGGCCTCGGTGCGCTGGAAGTCGAGTTCGAGTTCCTGCGCGCACCAGACCACCTTGCGCACGTTGATCGAACTGATGCGTCCCCAGATGTTCAGCATGTCAGTGTCCTCGTGTATCCGCGATGTCCACGGCATCGCAGGCGGCCGCGACCGGCAGATAGGGCGTGATGTTGCGCAGCGTGCGCGCCACCCATTCGTCCTTCTCGCCGACCGGCGCGACGTAGTGGATCGCGCTCGCCGCCGCGTCGATCCCTTCGCTGCGCGCCACCAGCCACGCGGCCAGGTAGGTCGACGACAGGCAGCCGCCCGCGGTGGCGACGTTGCCGTCCGCGAAGAACGGCTGGTTGAGCACCTGCACACCCGCTTCCTGCACCCAGGGCTTGGTCGTGAGGTCGGTGCAGGCCGGCACGCTGCCCAGCAACCCGAGCTTCGCCAGCAGCAGCGTGCCCGAGCACTGCGCGCCGATCAGCTGGCGCGCCGGATCGAGTTGCAGCGCCGCCATCACCGCCGCGTCCGCCGCGATCTCGCGCGTGCGGATGCCGCTGCCGACGATCACCGCATCGGCCGCCGATGCGTCGGCCAGCGACGCGGGCGTCTGCACCGTCACACCGTTCATCGACGTGACCTGCGGACTCGGCGCGGCCAGGGACACGCGCCAGCCCGCTCGCTTCACGCGGTTCAGGATGCCGAGCGCGATGAAGGAGTCGAGCTCGTTGAAGCCCTCGAAGCTGAGGATGGCGATGTGCATCGTGGCGCCTCCGGTCCGGCCGCGTTCAGAGGGCGGTTGCCGCAAGCTCGCGCGGCGCCTTGGCTGCGGCGATGCGTGTGAGTTCATCGCGCACGGTGGCCGCGATGGCGGCGATCGCGATGTCGATCTGCTCGACGCTGGCCGTCACGAAGGACAGGCGCATGGTGCGCGGGTCGCCTTCGCCGGCATAGAACGGCGCGCCCGGCACGAAGGCCACCCCGCGTTCCACGGCCTTGGCCAGCAGCGGCACGGTGTCGATGCCCTCGGGCATGCGCGCCCACAGGAACATGCCGCCGACCGGCACGTTGAATGTCACGTCCAGCCCCTTCATCTCGCGCTTCAGCGCGGCGACCATCGCGTCGCGCTGGCTCTTGTAGAGCGCGCGGATGGTCGGCACATGGCGGTCCAGAAAGCCGTCCTTCATCACGGCAGACACCATGCGCTGCGTGAAGATCGGCGTATGCAAATCGACCGCCTGCTTGGCCTGCAGCAGCTTCGGGTAGATCGCCTTGGG
>CAIQMJ010000431.1 GCA_903872875.1 uncultured Variovorax sp. | reverse complement strand
CCGATCACTGCGACGGCCAGGCCGCCGACGGCTGCGAAGCGCACCGGCCAGCGTGCGCGCCAATGGTTCAGCCGCTGCGGCGCGCCGGTGAGCGATGCGATCATCAGGCGCGCGAACAGTCCGCCGGCGGCCCCGCTGACCAGCGCCACCAGCAGCCCGGGCCCGAGCACGTGCCAGCCCAGCGGTGGCACGCGGATGATGCCGAAGTAGCTCAGATTGCCGAAGGCCGAGACCGCGACCAGGCCGGCCAGCACGATGGCCGCGATGATCAGTCCGCTGGCGCGTGCCTCCAGCCGGCCCGAGAGTTCCTCGATCGCGAAGACCACGCCGGCCAGTGGTGCGTTGAAGGCCGCCGCGATGCCGGCCGCGCCGCCCGCCACCAGCAGCGAGCGGCTGTTCAGGGTGCTGCCCGGCGACAGCCAGCGCCGCGCGTGCTGCATGACGCCGGCCGCCACCTGCACCGACGGGCCTTCGCGGCCGATCGACAGGCCGGCAGCGAAGCCGGCGGTACCGAGCGCGATCTTCGCGACCGTCAGCCGGAGCGAGGCGAACAGGCTGCGGCTCCCGGGCGGCACCGCCGGGTCGAGTGCCGCCTTGATCTGCGGGATGCCGGACCCGCCGGCGCCCGGAAACCAGCGCCGGGTGGCCCAGACGATGCCGGCGGTGAGCGCCGGTGTCCAGATCAGCACGGCCCAGGGTTGCGCGTGATGCAGCCGCTCGAACCAGCCGAATGCCCATTCCGCCGCCACCGTGAAGCCGACGACGAACAGGCCGGCCGCGATCGCATAGCCCAGCACGATGGCGCGGTCGAGCCAGACGCGCCAGCTCGACAGTTCGGTGCGCAGGTTCTCGAAGAAGTCGGGTTCTCGGTTCATGTCGGACCGAATTTTGACCTTTATGGCGGCGTCCCCACCGATCGGCCGTGGCGCATGGATAATCTCCGGTTCCCTTTTTCCTTCCCTTTCATCCTTCATCAGGGGCAGTGCACATGGCATCGGTCAACAAAGTCATCCTCGTCGGCAATCTCGGCCGTGATCCCGAAACACGAACCTTCCCGAGCGGCGATCAGGTGTGCAACGCGACCCTTGCCACCACCGACAAGTGGAAGGACAAGCAGAGCGGCGAAATGCGCGAGGCCACCGAGTGGCACCGCCTGGTTTTCAATGGCCGGCTCGCTGAAATCGCCGCGCAGTACCTGCGCAAGGGCTCGCAGATCTACATCGAAGGCCAGATCCGCACCCGCAAGTACACCGACAAGGACGGCGTCGAGAAGTACGCCACCGACATCCGCGTCGACCAGATGCAGATGCTGGGCAGCCGCCAGGGCATGGGCGCACCGTCGGCCGGCGGCAGCGATGACGACGGCTACGGCCAGGGTGGCGGCGGCGGTGGTGGCTACGGCGGCGGTCGCAACGAAGGCGGCGGTGGCGGTGGCTATGCCCCTCGCGCGCCGGCAGCCGCCGCGCCGCGCGCACCTGCTGCGCGACCGGCACCTGCGCAGGCCAAGTCGTCGTCGGGCTTCGACGACATGGACGACGACATTCCGTTCTGATCTTTTTCAGCCGGCCGAGCGCCTTGGCGCCGGCGGCTGAACACGTCGGCTCACCCGACTTCCTTGGGGTCGGCGGCGTACTTCCAGCCGCGCTGACGTGCGGCCTCGTCCGTCAATGCCGGTGGCCTGGGGCCTTCGCTTCGCCGTGCGGCGCCATGCGAATCTCGTCCTTCGAGCCTCAGGCTCGCGCCCCAGTGACGCCGAAGGACGACCGCCGACATGACCATCAACCTCCAGACCCTCAAGTGCGCCGAATGCGGCAGCGGTGTGCTCAGGCGCACCGGCCTCAACCAGTACGTCTGCGCGCACTGCGGTTCGGTCTCGGTGGTGGAAGACGATGTGTCCGACCGGCTCGACCGCGTGCTCGACCAGGTCAAGGATGCCGCCGGCCAACGGCTGGCCGCCGAGCAAGGCGCTCGCAATCGCCAGGCGGTGCGTGCGGCTGGCATCGCGGTGGCGGCGGTCTTCGGCTTCGTCGCACTCACGCTCATCGTCAGCACCTTCATCGGCAGCAACAAGCGCAGTGGGTCGGTTACCGCGGCGTTAGCCGACAGGCCGATCCCGGTCGAAGGCCTCAAGCTGGAGCCGCCGCGCCAGGTACTGGTCGGCCGCGGCAGCTCCGCCAAGCCCCAACTGCTGGTGGTGGCGCGCAATGAAACCGGCAAGCCGCTGGACAGCCCGACCGTCAACGCGGTGTTCTTCGATGCCGAGAACAGCAAGCTGGGCGACCGCGACGAATCGTTTCCCGTCGGCATGCTCGCACCCGGCGAGAGCGCCCCGGTGCTGATCGACCTGCCCGGCGGCGACAAGATCGTGGCACGGCAGGAACTTGTCGTGGAGCGCCTGTCGAAGCCCTACCGCGTGATGGATGGTCCGCGGCTCGCGTTCTCGCGGGTGCGCCTGGTCGAGCAGGGCCGCAACGACATACGGCTGGTCGGCCGACTCGTCAATGAGCGCAAGGACGTGAAGCTGGCCGGCGTGGGCGTGCTCGCCACGCTCTACGACGACGCGGGTGCCGTGATCGGCTTCGGCCGGGGCTATGCGCAGGCGTCCGAACTGCGACCTGGCGAACGTACGGCGATCGACGTGCACCTCGCGCGCTTCGGCGGCTCGGCCGAGGTGGCGGCGTGGGACTACCGCATCGACTACAGCGTGCTCGATGCCGACAGTGGCCGCACGGCCGTGCTCAGCAGCGACCGGGTGATCCGCACTGCCGGCAAGCCCGAGTCCTTCAACCCCGAACTGCGCATGAGCACCGACGACCTGCTGGCCGACGAGAGCGAGCGCTTCGACCTCGCGCAGCTCGAACTGCTGCCGCTGATCCCGGGGCTCAACACCATCCGTCAACGCACCTACATGACCGAGGTCGTGAACCACAGCAAGGACATGATCGCCATCACGCCAGCCGCGGTGATCTCGCGTTTCGACGGCAACCAGCTCGACGGCACGACGCGCCTGGACGGCCTCGCCTATCTGTATCCCGGCGAACGCTTTCCGTTGCAGGTCGACCCGAGTCGCGCCGATCGCATCACGCAGACGCGCGTCGAATGGAAGCCGTTGCGCCGCGCGGCGCTGCCCGGCCAGCGCGTCCCGCTGGATGTGAAGGTGGACGGCACCCGGGCCGAGATGGGCAGCGTGCTGCTCAACTTCAGCCAGCGCTTTGTCTACAAGGCGGTCGTGGTCAGGGGCAGCGTGAAGAATCCGGGCACGGGCATCGTGCGCAAGACCCGCCTATGGGTCAGCCTGCGCGAGCGCGATGGCAAGCTCACCGGCTTCAAGTCCGTCGACAGCCTGCCGGCGATCGCACCGGGCGAGAGCGTGCCTTTCGAGGTGCGCATCGAACAGCAGGGGCGCGACTTCGCGACGGTGAGCACCTTCTACCAAAGCACGGAATAGCCTGCCCGAAGCACGAAAAAGCCGATCGCGCGATCATGGCGACACCATGCCAGTGTTCTCCATCCTCGACCTGTCCCCGATCTGCGAAGGCAGCGATGCCTCGCAGTCGTTCCGCAATTCCCTGTCGCTCGCCCAGCACGGCGAGAAGTACGGTTACCGGCGCTACTGGCTGGCCGAGCACCACGGGATGCCTGGCATCGCCAGCGCGGCGACCGCGGTGCTGCTGGCCTATGTGGGCACGGGCACCTCGACCATCCGCATCGGCGCCGGCGGGGTGATGCTGCCGAACCACTCGCCGCTGGTGATCGCCGAACAGTTCGGCACGCTCGAATCGCTGTATCCCGGCCGAATCGATCTCGGCCTGGGCCGCGCGCCGGGCTCCGACCAGCGCACAGCGCAGGCGTTGCGGCGCGACCTGCAATCCGATTCGGACCAGTTTCCGCAGGACGTGATCGAACTGATGGACTTCATGTCGAAGACGCCGCGGCAGCCGGTGATGGCCGTACCCGGCCGCGGGCTGGAAGTGCCGGTCTGGATCCTCGGGTCGAGCACCTTCGGCGCGCAGCTGGCCGCGCACCTGGGCT
>CAIQMJ010000430.1 GCA_903872875.1 uncultured Variovorax sp. | reverse complement strand
TGCAAGCCATTAATTGTGTATCGGCATGATCGCAACCGATGCAATAAGGAAATAGAGATTTTTGTAATTTACACTATTTCTCCCAGAAGACTTGTATGAATGGAAGTCCATTGGAGCAGCTAATTGGTCGGCTAATGATCGAACTTGTTGTGTATGAGTTTGGATCAACGTCTACTTTTGAAGGGGATATTAAGTTGGCAATTTACAACCCATTCGAAATAAAGAAGGCTACGGTACTAAGACGGAATTAATTGGGCCTGTTGTCGTTTCTTCGATTTCGGAAAGCAACGAATGGGTAAAAATTGGTTTTTCAGGCGATGAGATTTTTTTGGAAGTTGATATGTCGGAGATGGCTTATTCTGGCCTCGAAGCGTTGCTTTTAGAGATTCCCGGCCAGCCTATGGTTGTGTGGCGCCTGGGTGAATGAAATGGAGTTTGAGAATGAACGGAGTGGATTTTCAAGAAAATGAGCTCAATTTTTGCTTTGCCGATGTGAATGACCGATGCGGTGAAATGAATGCGCGCGTTGGAACCCGTAGAGAGAAATTTAATAAACGTGTTTAGTATGCCGAATTTTAACGACTGCAGTATTTGGCATTTTGACCATTGCATGTAAACACTGAAACTTTCAAAGACGCTTTGGAATTCGTGGATTTGAGGCGTGACTATGATCAAGCCGATGCTTTACGTGGACTTCAACGAAATGTTGGAACCGAACCTCGTGCTGCTTTCTGTGACGGACACCAAGATTGCCTCGAATGGCGAGATTGTGTCTCTAAGTGGTGGGCTGAAAGTGAGCGTGTATATGGACGATATGAACGAACGCGGCCATTGTGACAATCTGGTAGCGACGGGAGTAGTGGAAGCTAATCAGTCCACGGGATGGGTTGCGCACGTGAAGTGGTGCTGCCGCATAGATGCCAACGGCATACGCCACCAGTCGGAGATTTGATAGGTTTTATTCGCGGGTGACGGGGTAGTTTTTGCAGACGGATCCGATTGGGTATCGGGATGATCAGAATCTTTATGCTTATGTTGGGAATAATTCGATAAATCGATTTGACCCCACGGGGCTGACGGGTGTTACTACCTATTCGACTCGACCTCAATTCAGTTTGCAGGGAACTCAGCTATCGCCTGGCGCGCCTTTTTCCCCAGGCTGACGATGTGCTGAAGTCACAACGATCGCGGCTAATCGCATGCCCGGATTTCTCGTTAAGCGAATGATTCTTTTGAAATAAAATATAACTCGGCTAGCAAAAAATTTTGACATTGGCGGCCGCTAAGAAATTAGATTTGTGTTTGAAGAAGTGTTAATGACTGTTTATCGCCTTTTCTTAAGCAAAGGAGGTAGGGTTCAATGGATTGATCAAAAAATGGATATGGACTGCGAAATTTCTCTGTCGTTGGATGATGTTAGAAATGAGCATGATGTGTATGTCCCGCTATTTTCGGAAGCAAATAGATCAAAAGTCGAGTGTATTTATTTGGCTTTACTTAATGAGATGAATGGGGCTTCTTTTGAGCAATGTGGTGAAGCGCTGAAGGCGTTGGCGTTTCTCCAGGAAGTAGCTTCAGTGGCACTGTGGAAATACAGTCTAAACGTCGGGGGAAAAATAGAGGAGTTCATTAGGCAGTTTGATCGTCTCGATGTTCCGTCTGAATGCATTCGACTGTACGAAAGTGCTCAAAGCGATTGACTGGATATCTGGATTCGACTAGTTGTCTTTTTTTATAAGAAATCCAATTGCTTGCAGTAAATGGTTTTGATTGTTTTTCAGACCGGAAAGACTATCGAAGTAGATGCACAAACTCTTCGTGGCGCGAAACTCAACGGCTTAAACC
>CAIQMJ010000429.1 GCA_903872875.1 uncultured Variovorax sp. | reverse complement strand
TGCAGGTCGGCCCCGAGTCGGCCGGCAGTGTGCCCGGCCCGGCCTGCTATGGCCGCGGCAACATGCGCCCGACCGTGACCGACGCCAACGTGCTGCTCGGCCGCATCGCCGCCGATCGGCCGCTGGGCGGCGGCCTGCTGGCCGCGCTGGATGCGGACAAGTCGCGCGAGGCGATCGAGACGCACGTCGCGAAGCCGCTCGGTCTGGACGTCCACACCGCGGCCGAAGCCATCCTCACGGTGGCGAACGCACGCATGGCCGGCGCCATTCGCCTGGTGTCGATCGAGCGCGGCCACGATCCGCGCAAGTTCGCCTACATGCCCTTCGGCGGCGGCGGCGCGCTGCACGTCTGCGCCATGATGCGCGAGGTCGGCGTGGCCACCGGCATCGTGCCGCGCTACCCCGGCGTGACCTCGGCGCTGGGCTGCGTGATCGCCGACATGCGGCACGACGCGGTGCAGACCATCAACCGGCCGCTGGCCGACCTCGACGTGGTCGACCTGCAGCAGCGCATCGCGACGCTGGCGGCCGCGTGCCAGCAGCGGCTCGATTCGTCGGGCGTGCGCTTCGATGCCGTGCGCGAGGTGATCGCGCTCGACATGCTCTATGCGGGCCAGACCCACACGCTGCCGGTGCTGCTGTCCGAAAGCAGCGGCGCGCCGCTGACGCGTGCGTCGATCCGGGCTGCTTTCGAGGCCGCCTACGCCACCGCCTTCGGCCGCGTGCTCGAAGGCATCGGCATCCGCGTGATGAACCTGCGCTACGCGCGCATCGGTGTGCGGCCCAAGTTCGATCTCGCGGTGCTGGCGCCTGAAGGCGAAGGAAGCACGACGCCGCTCGGCACGCAGCGCGTGTTCCACCAGGGCCAGTGGCACGACGCGGTGCGCTACGCACGGCTCGAACTGCCGATCGGCGCACGCGTCGACGGCCCGGCGATCCTGGAGCAGGCCGACACCACCGTGTGGCTCGAACCCGGCTTCCATGCCGAGGTCGACCGCTTCGGCAACCTGCTGGTGAGGCCTGTATGAGCGCCGCGCCGGGCCTCCCCAGGCAAGCTCGGACCGCAGTGCGAAGCACGGAGGTATTCCAATGAGCAGCAGCACGAAGCTCGTCGCGCCGAAGACGGCGCTGGTCATCATCGACCTGCAGAACGACTTCCTCGATGCCAAGGGCGCCTATGCGCGCGGCGGCGACACGAATCCGCCGGCACTGCTGCTGCCCGCTCGCGTGGCCGCCGTGGCGCGCGCGCTCAAGGCCGCGGGCGGCCTGGTGGTCGCGAGCCAGTTCACGCTGTGGCCCGACGCAGCCGGCGAGCCGATGGTGTCGCCGCACCTGAAGGCGCTGCGGCCCTACCTGAAGAAGGGCGACTTCGCACCGGGCAGCTGGGGCCAGGCGAACGTCGACGCACTGGCCGGGCTGATCGACGTCACGGTCGGCAAGGTCGCCTACTCCGCGTTCTTCAACACCCAGCTCGACTGGGTGCTGCGTCGCGCCGGCATCGACACGGTGGCGGTCTGCGGCATCGTGACCAACGGCGGCGTCGCGAGCACGGTGCGCGATGCGCACATGCGCGACTACCGCACGCTGGTGCTCGGCGATGGTTGCGCGGCCTTCGGCGAAGAGCGCCACCAGACCTCGCTGGCGGACATGCGCAACGTGGCCGAGGTCACGGACTGCGCAGGTTTCATCGGGTCGATCGGATGACGGCGATGCCGGGCGATCGTGCGCCGCAGCGCGGCATCCGGCGCGCCACGCGGATCGATGCGCCGGTGCACGTCGATGTCGCGATCGTCGGTGCGGGCGCCTGCGGGCTCACGACCGCGCTGATGCTGCACGACGCCGGCATCGACTGCGTCGTGCTCGAACGCGACGCGGTGCCGAGCGGATCGACCGCGCTGTCCTCCGGCTTCATCCCGGCCCCCGGAACGCTCGCGCAGCGCGCGCAGGGCATCGCGGACGACAGCCCGGCGCGCTTCGCCACCGACATCCAGGCCAAGGCGCATGGCCGCGCGGCACCCGTGCTGCTGCAGGCCTATGCGAGGTCGATCGGGCCGGCACTCGATGCGCTGCAGCAGCGGCACGGCTTCGACTGGCAGGTGCTCGACGGGTTTCTCTATCCCGGCCACACCCGGCATCGCATGCACACGCTGCCGCCGAAGACCGGTGCGTCGCTGATGGCGCGCCTGCAGGCCGCGGTCGAAGCTGCGGGTATTCCGGTGCTGACGCAGGCCCTGGTCGACACGCTGTGGTTCGACACGAACGACCGCTCGCTCGGCGTGGGCTACCGGCGGCCCGACGGCCAGGAAGAAACGCTGGGCTGCGACGCGCTGGTGCTGGCCTGCAACGGCTTCGGCGGCAATGCGGCGATGGTGCGCGCGCTGCTGCCCGAAATGGCCGATGCCGCGTTCGGCGGCCATGCCGGCAACGACGGCAGCGCGATCCGCTGGGGCGAGGCGCTGGGCGCGCGGCTGCGCGACCTCGGCGGCTACCAGGGACACGGCTCCTGGGTGACGCCGCAGGGCGCGCTGATGTCCTGGGCCGTGATGATGGAAGGCGGCGTGCAGGTCAACGGCGCAGGCCGGCGCTTCCACGACGAGACGCTCGGCTATTCCGAGGCGGCGGTCCACGTGCTCGCGCAGCCTGGCGGCATCGCCTGGAACGTGTTCGATGCGTCGCTGCTCGACCTGGCGCGCGGCTTCCCCGACTTCTGCGATGCGGAGGCGGCCGGCGCGCTGCGCCGCTGCGAGTCGGTGTCTGCGCTTGCCGCCTGCATCGGCTGCGACGCCGTCGTGCTGCAGGCCACGCTCGACGCGATGCGCAGCACCGGTCCGCAGCCCGACGGCCGCCGCTTCCAGCGCGGGCTCGATGCGCCTTACTTCGCCGTCAAGGTGACAGGCGCGCTCTTCCACACCCAGGGCGGACTCGACGTCGCGCCCGACATGCGCGTGCTGCGCGCCGACGGTGCGCCACTGCCGAACCTGCTGGCCGCGGGCGGTGCCGCGGGTGGCGTTTCCGGCGACGCGGTCTGGGGTTATCTCTCCGGCAACGGGCTGCTGAGCGCGGTGGCCGGCGGCTTTCTCGCGGCAGCCACCGCCGCGGCGCTGGTGCGCCAGAAAGACATGCAATGACGCAAGCTTCCCTCAAGACCCGGCTCGCATCGACCGACATCGTGCTGGCGCCCGGCGTCTACGACGCGCTGAGCGCGCTGGTCGCCGAACAGGCCGGCTTCGAAGCGCTCTACCTGTCGGGCGCATCGATTGCCTACACGCGGCTCGGCCGGTCCGACATCGGCCTGACGACCTTCACCGAAGTGCAGGACACGCTCGCGCACATCACCGAGCGCGTGCGCCTGCCGGTGATCGTCGATGCCGACACCGGCTTCGGCAACGCGCTCAACACGCAGCGCACGGTGCGCGGCTTCGAGCGTGCGGGCGCCGCGATGATCCAGATCGAGGACCAGACCTTTCCCAAGCGCTGCGGCCATCTCGACGGCAAGGGCGTGGTGCCGACCCGCGAGATGGTCGGCAAGCTGAAGGCCGCGCTCGACGCACGGCAGTCGGCCGACACGCTGATCCTCGCGCGCACCGATGCGCTGGCGATCGAGGGCATCGACGCGGCGCTCGACCGCGCCGAGGCCTACCTCGAAACCGGTGTGGATGCGCTCTTCATCGAGGCCCTGCGCTCGCCCGCTCAGATGGACGTGGCCTGTGGCCGCTTCGCCCATCGCGTGCCGCTGCTGGCCAACATGGTCGAAGGCGGCAAGACGCCGATCCAGGACGCCGACGCGCTGCAGGCCCACGGCTTCCGCATCGCGATCTTCCCGGGCGGCACCGCGCGCGCCGTGGTCCACACGCTGCAGGGCTACTACGGCAGCCTGCGGCAGCACCGAACGACGCAGCCGTGGCGCGACCGGATGCTGGATTTCGATGGGCTCAACGACGTGATCGGCACGCCGGAGCTGATCCGGACCGGGCAGCAGTACGACTGACGGCGCGGCGCTGCCACGCACGGGCCGGTGCGTGGTCGGCTGTTGAGCCGCGGCCGGGTCGCGGCACATCGGCGATAGCGCCTCACCCTCTATAACCCGCGCCGCAAGTCGGTCTTTGGGTTTCCGCGCGGGCTGAATCTCCTGCAAAATAGAACGATCGTTCGTTTTATTCTGCAGCCCCGCATGCCCACTTCCTCCGTTCCCGCCAAATCGGTCCGCAGCGCCCAGAAAGGCCAGCAGACCAAGGCCGTCATCGTCGATGCGGCACTGGCGCTGGCGGCGCAGATCGGACTCGAAGGCCTGTCGATCGGCGCCGTCGCCGAACTCACCAAGATGAGCAAGTCGGGCGTCTTCGCGCACTTCGGCTCGCGGGAGGAACTCCAGATCTCGGTGGTGCGCGAGTACCACGCGCGCTTCGAGCAGGAGGTCTTCTATCCGGCCATCCAGGCGTCCCGCGGGCTGCCGCGGCTGCGCGCCATGTTCGCCAACTGGATGAAGCGCACCTCGACCGAGATCGACTCGGGCTGCATCTACATCAGCGGCGCGTCGGAGTTCGACGACCGGCCCGGCCCGGTGCGCGATGCACTGGTCGAGTCGGTCAGCATCTGGCAGGCCGCCGTCTACCAGGCCATCGTGCTGGCCAAGGCCGAAGGCCACTTGCTGCCCGGCGCCGACGAGCGCCAGATGGCCTTCGAGATCCATGGCCTGATCCTCGCGCTGCATTACGAGGCGCGCTTCCTTCGCGTGGACGGGTCGATCGACCGCGCCCACATCGGCTTCGACAACATCCTCGCGCGCAATGCCAGCCCGGGTGCGCCCGGCGCGACGCGCGCGGCTGCCAGCAAGCTGCGCCCGGTGCGCTGAGCGGTGCCCCCTTTTCGTTTCGTTCGCTTTCCTTTTCCCTTCTTCTTTGCCCTGTTCCTGGAGACCTTTCGATGCCTTCCTACACCCCGCCGCTGCGTGACATGCACTTCGTCCTGCATGAGCTGTTCCACGTCACCGACGAGCTCAAGGCGCTGCCGGCGCATGCCGACATCGACGCCGACACGATCAATGCCGTGCTGGAAGAGGGCGGCAAGTTCGCGTCCGAAGTGACTTTCCCGCTGAACATCAGCGGCGACGCAGAAGGCTGCGTGCTCGACAAGAGCACGCACGAAGTCACCACGCCCAAGGGCTTCAAGGAAGCCTATGCGCAGTACGTCGAAGGCGGCTGGGCGGCGCTGTCGTGCGACCCGGCGTTCGGCGGCCAGGGCCTGCCCTTCGTCGTGAACCAGTGCTTCTACGAGATGCTCAACTCGGCCAACCAGGCCTGGACGATGTATCCCGGCCTGTCGCATGGCGCCTACGAGGCGCTGGTCGCGCACGGCACCGACGAGCAGAAGAAGACCTACCTGCCCAAGCTGGTGAGCGGCGAATGGACCGGCACCATGTGCCTGACAGAACCGCATTGCGGCACCGATCTCGGCATGCTGCGCACCAAGGCCGAGCCGCTGGCCGACGGCACCTACAAGCTGACCGGCAACAAGATCTTCATCTCGGCCGGCGAGCACGACATGGCCGCCAACATCATCCACCTGGTGCT
>CAIQMJ010000428.1 GCA_903872875.1 uncultured Variovorax sp. | reverse complement strand
GGCGGCTTCAAACCGGCCTTCTCGCACCCTGAAGACATTGAATCATCCAAAGAAATGAATCGAGCCGCACATGAAGACAAGTGAAGCATCGAACAAAACGGGGTCGACCTCAACCGTGACCGGGCCGGCATTCCTGAGGGCAGGCTGGTTCACTCAGGAGCGAATCGTGCTGCTGCTGGCGGCCATTCTCTTTCTGGGATTCAGCCTATTCCTCACAGGCTTCGCCTCTCGGGAGAATCTGCTCGCGCTGGTTCGTAGCGTGGCAGTGCTCGGCATTCTCGGGCTCGCGATGGCGTTGGTCGTCATCGGCCGCGGCATCGATCTCTCGCTCGTGGCCATCATGGCCATCTCGGTCGCGTGGACCCTGGCGCTTGCCAACAGCGGCATGCCGATGGGCGTCGCGCTGCTGGTGGGACTCGGCTTTGCAGTGCTGCTGGGCGTGGTCAATGGCGTGCTGGTCGCGTACGTGGAGATACCGGCGCTGTTCTCCACCCTGGCGATGGGGACCTTCGTCTATGGACTCGGCCGGCTCAAGCTGATACCGCTCGACGTCGTCTATGTGCCCGAGAACGCCGCATGGTTCACCCGCATGGGCCAGGGCGAGGTCGCGGGAATCCCGCTGCCTGTCGTCTTCCTGCTGGTCGCCGCAGCCGCAGCGGCGCTGTTTCTTCGATTCACCCGGACAGGGCGATACATCTACACGATGGGCGACAACTACCTGGCGGCCCGGATGACCGGCATTCCCGTCCGCCCGATCGTCGTGCTGCAGTACGCCATTGCTTCATGCATCGGCTTCGTTGCAGGGATCATCACCGCCGCGTCGGTCGGGAGCATGAACACCCGCATCGTCAATTCAACAATGATCTACGACGTCATCCTGGTCGTCGTGCTCGGCGGTATCGGACTCAGTGGCGGCAAGGGCGGCGTGCGCAATGTGATCGTGGGCACCCTGCTGATCGGCATCCTGCTCAACGGCATGACGATTCTCGACGTGCAGTACACGGTGCAGAACGTCATCAAGAGTTCCATTCTTCTCGGCGCTTTGGTGTTCGACAGCCTGATCAACCCGCGTGACGAGCAGACCGCTCAGCAGGGAGATATCTAGTCCAGTGCAGAAAACCCGTGCGTCCACGCACATTCGAAGAAGGAGACAAACCATGAAAAGCAGATTTCTGAGGCTCGGCCTTTCAGCGGCCATCGCGGCCGGCATCGTCTGCACCGCTCACGCGGACGATGCGGCATTGAAGGGAAAGACAGTCGCGTTCGTTCCGACGTCGCTGGGGTACGACCTGACCGACGGCTGGAACGCAATGATCCGGCAGCAACTCGAACCGCTCGGCGTGAAGATCGTCGTCCGCGATCCGAACTGGAGTACCGACGCCGGTGCGCAGGCCATCACGTCGTTGATCAGCGAGAAGCCCGATGTGCTTCTGGTGCAGAACCCCGACATCCAGTCCTATGCACGGCTGCTGAAGCGCGCCGAGGACGCCGGTATCCGGGTCGTCCAGGTGAACATGCGCTCATCTGCGAATACGAGTGCCTTCGTGGGTGCCGACTGGGTGGGCATCGGCGAGGCCATGGCCAATGCCGTCGTCGAGAAGTGCGGCACTGGCTCGGGCAAATCCGGCAAGATCAGCATCGTCCAGGGCGTGCTGACCGCGGCCGCCAGCAGCTACCAGATGAAAGGCGTGCAGAACGTGCTGGCCAAG
>CAIQMJ010000427.1 GCA_903872875.1 uncultured Variovorax sp. | reverse complement strand
GGAGCCACCCTTGCCGTCGTCGTCGTCTTCCTCGTCGAATTCGTCGAAGTCTTCTTCGGCCACGTAGTCGTCGGCCTCGTTCGGGTTCGAGAAGCCGTCGACGATGGTCGAGATGACGACCTTGCCTTCGCGGATGTCGGCAGCCAGGCGCAGGATCTCGGCGATGGTCGCGGGCGATGCGGAGATCGCTTCCATCATCGCCATCAGGCCGCCTTCGATGCGCTTGGCGATCTCGATTTCGCCTTCGCGCGTCAGCAGTTCGACGGTGCCCATTTCGCGCATGTACATGCGGACCGGATCGGTGGTGCGGCCGAATTCGCTGTCGACGGTCGACAGTGCGGCTTCGGCTTCCTCCTCGGCTTCTTCGACGGTCGTGGCGGTGGGTGCGGTGTTGTTCAGCAGCAGCGTTTCGGCGTCGGGCGTCTGCTCGTACACCGCCACGCCGAGGTCGTTCAGCATCGTGACCACGACTTCCATGGTCTCGGCATCGACCAGCTTGTCGGGCAAGTGGTCGGAGATTTCGCCCTGCGTCAGGTAGCCGCGCGTCTTGCCCAGCGTGATCAGGGTCTTCAGGCGCGAACGGCGCTTGGCCATGTCCTCTTCGGACAGGACGGTTTCGTCCAGGCCGAATTCCTTCATCAAGGCGCGTTCCTTTGCCTTGCTGATCTTCATGCGCAGCGGCTTGACCTTCTCTTCGGTCGCGCCCGGCGCGGCCGCGACCGGCTCATCGCCGGCCAGGTCTTCTTCGATGTCCGACAGATCGACGTCGCTCACGGGCGCTTCATTGCCGGCCTTCGGCTTGCGGCCGCGCTTGGCGCCGGTGGCGGGCGCAGCGGCAGCGGTGCTGGCGGCCTTCGGCGGGCGGCCGGCCTTCTTGGCCGCAGGGGCGGCGGCCTTGGTGGTTTCGTCGATCGTGGCGGTCGTGGATTTGGTTGGCACTGGTTTCACTTTCGTTGCGGCTGTCGCCTTGGACGCGGCGGGCCCCGATTTAGTTGCCGGCGACGCAGCCGCTTTCAACGGCTTGTCGGCAGCAGGTTTGACGGCGGCGGAAACGGCAGGCTTCTTCGAACTGGGCATACGACCTCGGTGCAAAAAGAAAGGACAAGCGGAATCACGAGCGCCACAAACCCGGCGCAGGCATCGGTACACGGACAAGGGGCAAGGAGGAAACGGGTTCCTCAAAAGGCAAGATGTCGGGCGAACATTTGGTGTGCAGTCCTTGCGGTGTATTGACCCGTTTCCCGCTGGGAAGTGCATTGCGCATGGGGTCGGCCCGGAGGTGCTGCTGTCGCTCTTGCCTAATTTCGCCTATTGCGAAGCCTTACATTATAGCGCGCTGCGCGTTTTCAAGTGTCAATTCGATGACGGTTTGAGACGATTGCGCAGTTCGATCCGCCGGATTTCCAATGCGCGATAGCGTTCCAGGGCGCTGGGATCCGAGCCAACGGCTGCAATTGCATCACTCTGGTGCGCCTTCAGCAGATCGTCCAGCATGAAGTCGAGCACGCTGCGCAGTTCCTTGGCGGCGTCGGCCTGATGGTCGCCTTCGGTACCGGACTCACCGACAGGGCCTCCGCCCGGGTCGGTCATTGCACGCTCGGCCAAGGCCTCGAAGGTCATGCCGCGCATGCCTTCGCGCAGCGCCGCCCAGGGCTGCACGCCGTGCTCGTGCCATTGCGCGTCGAGCCAGGTGAACAGTCTCCCGTGCTCGCCCGGCAGGTCGCAGAGCAGACCGTGGAGCTCATGCGACAAGGTGGCCCATTCGTGCATGTTCGACAGCAGCAGCCGGGCCGCCACGTCAGGGCGTCCGGGTGGGCGAACGCGGCCGCGGCCGGGCGGCTCGAAGTTCTTCTCGCGCGCCTTGCGCTCGCGGCGCTCGCGCCAATCGCCGCGATCCTTCTTGTCCCAGCTGTCGCGGCGCTCATAGGCCGGCGGCGCGCCGTCGTAGTCGTCGAAGGCGGGCGGCTCCGAGCCGGACGGCGGGAAGTGGGGTGCGTGGGCCGTACGCGGTGCCGCGGCGGGCGTCCAGAGTTGGCTGATTTCCTGCGCGCCGAGCTGCACCAGTTCCGCGATCTCGCCGAGCAACTGGCGCTTGAGCGCGCCGTCCGGCAGGGCGCTCCAGAGCGGCTTCGCGTTGCTTGCCATGTGGGCGCGGCCTTCCGCCGTGCCCAGGTCGCAGCCTTCGCGGGCGGCCTCGATCATGAAGCGGCTGAGCGGCGTTGCCTCGTTCACGAAGCGCGCGAAGGCCTCGGCGCCGAATTCTCGGATGAAGCTGTCGGGGTCGTGCTCGGCCGGCAGGAACAGGAATTTGACGCTGCGCACATCGGTCGCATACGACAGGGCGCCGTCCAGCGCCTTGCGGGCGGCGCGCCGGCCGGCCGCGTCTCCGTCGAAGCTGAACACGACCGAGTCGGTGAAGCGGAACAGCTTCTGCACGTGTTCGGGCGTGCATGCTGTGCCGAGCGTCGCGACCGTGTTGGGGAAGCCCAGCTGCGCCAGCGCGACCACGTCCATGTAGCCCTCGGTGACCAGCGCGTAGCCCTTGTCGCGGAAGGCCGCGCGCGCCTCGTACAGGCCGTAGAGCTCGCGTCCCTTGCTGAATACCGGCGTTTCGGGCGAGTTGAGGTATTTCGGCTTCTCGTCGCCGAGCACCCGGCCGCCGAAGCCGATGCATTCGCCCTTGACGTTGCGGATCGGGAACATCACGCGGTCGCGGAAGCGGTCGTAGCGCTTTTCCTCAGCGCCGGGCTCTTCCGCCGTGCTGATCACCAGGCCGCTTTCTACTAGGAGCGGGTCGTCGTAATGCGGGAAGACGCTGGCCAGGCTGCGCCAACCTTCTGGCG
>CAIQMJ010000426.1 GCA_903872875.1 uncultured Variovorax sp. | reverse complement strand
CGAGTTCGCCTGGGGCTGATGCTGCCGCGCAGAAGACAAGAACAACGAACGGAGACAAGCACATGAACATCCCGCGCACGCTCCTGGCCATCGCGGCCGGCGCCGCCTTCACCACCGCGGCGTCGGCCCAGGTGTCCGACGACACCGTCCGCATCGGCTTCATCAGCGACATGTCCGGCCTGTACCGCGACTACGACGGCCCGGCCGGTGCCGAGGCGATCCGCATGGCCATTGCCGACATGGGCGGTGCCATCGACGGCCGGAAGATCGAGCTGGTCACGGCCGACCACCAGAACAAGCCGGACATCGCCGCCGCCAAGGCGCGCGAATGGTTCGACGTGCAGAAGGTCGACATGCTGATCGGCGGCGTCAACTCGGGCGCTGCCATCGCCATGGCGGGCGTGGCCGCCGAGAAGAAGAAGCCGTATTTCGTGGTCGGCTCGGGTGCATCCAGCCTCACCAACGAATACTGCTCGCCGTACACCGTGCACTACGCCTACGACACCGTGGCGATGGCGCGCGGCACCGCCAGCGCAGTCGTCAAGGCCGGCGGCAAGAGCTGGTACTTCGTGACGGCCGACTATGCCTTCGGCGCCGCGCTGCAGAGCGACGCCACCAAGATCATCGAGGCCAGCGACGGCACGGTGGCGGGCTCGGTGAAGCACCCGCTGGGCGCGAGCGACTTCTCGTCGTTCATGCTGCAGGCGCAGGGCTCGAAGGCGCAGGTGCTGGCGCTCGCCAATGCAGGCGGCGACACGGTCAACGCCATCAAGTCGGCGGCCGAATTCGGCATCGGCAAGAACATGAAGCTGGCCGGCATGATCATCACGATCAACGACGTGCATGCGCTGGGCCTGAAGAATGCGCAGGGCATGTACCTCACCGACAGCTGGTACTGGAACCAGAGCCCCGCGTCGCGCGCCTGGGCGCGCCGCTTCTTCGACAAGCACAGGCGCATGCCCTCGTCCTTCCATGCGGGCGACTATTCGGCCGCGCTGCAGTACCTGCAGGCCGTGAAGGCCGCGGGCAGCGACGACGCCGACAGGGTGATGGCGCAGTTGCGCAAGACGAAGTTCAACGACATGTTCGTCCAGGGCGGCTGGCTGCGCGACGACGGACTCATGGTGCACGACATGCAGCTGATGCAGGTCAAGACACCGGCCGAATCGACCGAGCCGTGGGACTACTACAAGGTGGTCGAGGCGATCCGCGGCGAGGCCGCCTGGACGACGAAAGCGGAGAGCCGCTGCACGCGGTGGAAGTCATGAGCGGCGGTGTCGGCCTTCATGGCGACGTGAAGCGCGTCGCGGTCGTCGGCACCGGCGTGATCGGCGCGAGCTGGGTCGCGTACTTCCTGGCGCATGGGCTCGACGTGAACGCGACCGACCCGTCGCCCGGCGCAGAGGCGCGGCTGCGCGACGCGGTGGCGCAGCACTGGCCGACGCTGGAGCGCTTCGGTCTCTCGGCAGGCGCCTCGGTGGACCGGCTGCGCTTTCACGACAGCCTCGAAGACGCGGTGTCGGTGGCCGACTTCGTGCAGGAGAACGGCCCCGAGCGCATGGACTTCAAGATCGACCTGTTCCGCCGCATGGACGCCGCCGCGCAGCCGGAGACGATCCTCGCGTCGAGTTCGTCCGGCCTGGCGATCAGTGGCGTGCAGTCGGGTTGTGCGCATCCACAGCGCGTGGTGCTGGGGCATCCGTTCAATCCGCCGCACCTGATTCCGCTGGTCGAAGTGATCGGCGGCGAGCAGACCTCCGCCGAGGCGGTCGCGCGCGCCATGGCGTTCTACGCGGCCATCGGCAAGCGACCCATCCACGTGAAGCGCGAGGTCAAGGGCCACATCGCGAACCGCCTGCAGGCAGCGCTGTGGCGCGAGGCCTTTCACCTGGTCGACCAGGGCGTGGCGAGCGTGGCCGACATCGACACGGCCATCGCGCACGGTCCCGGCCTGCGCTGGGCCGTGATGGGACCGTTCATGAACCTGCACCTGTCGGGCGGCACGGGAGGCATCGCGCACCTGCTCGCACATCTGGGCGGGCCGATCGAGGACTGGTGGAAGGACCTGGGCACGCCGTCGATGACGGCCGCGCTCAGGCAGCAGGTGACCGATGGCGTCGCCGATGCGCTGGGCGCGCGCAGCATCGCGGAACTGGAGGCCGCGCGCGACCACCTGCTGTTGGACCTGATTCGCGCCAAGTCCGAAACCGGCAAGCTCGACTGACCATGACCGACGACGACTTCCTTCTCGACCCCGCGCTGGTCGCACCGCCGCGCACCGTGCGCATCGACTTCGACGACGGCTCGTTTGCGCTGCGCTCGACGACGGCGCTCCAGCCCTATGCGCGCTGCATCGGCGAATGGCTCGAACGCTGGGCGCACGAGACGCCCGACGCGCTCGCGCTGGCCGAACGCGACGACGCGGGCGACGGCTGGCGCCGGCTCGACTACCGCGCGCTGCGCCAGGCGGTCGGTGCCGTCGGTCAGGCGCTGCTCGACATGGACCTGCCGGCCGGCCAGCCGGTCGTGATCCTGTCGGACAACGCGATCGACCATGCGGTGCTGATGCTCGCGGCGATGCATGTCGGCCGCACCGCATGCTCGCTCTCCAGCGCCTATTCGCGCATGGCCAAGGATCCGGCGCGGCTGCACGGCATGCTGCGGGCGTTGAAGCCCGCGCTGATCTATGCATCGGACGCCAGGGTGTACGGCGCCTCGCTCGCGGGCAGCGATGTCGACGCCGTCACGGTGTTCAGCCGCCATGCCGATGCGCATCCGCATGCGATGGACTTCGCGCAACTGCTCGCCACGGCCGAGACGCCCGCGGTGATGCGGGCCTTTGCCGACGTGCTGCCCGACACGCACGCCAAGTACCTGCTGACCTCGGGCTCCACCGGCAAGCCCAAGGTGGTGATCAACACGCACCGCATGCTGTGCGCCAATCAGCAGATGATGGCGCAGACTTGGCGCTTCCTCGCGCACGAGAAGCCGGTGCTGGTCGACTGGCTGCCGTGGAGCCACACCTTCGGCGCCAATCACAACCTGAACATGGTGCTGTGCCATGGCGGCGCGCTCTACATCGACGAAGGCCGGCCCGCGCCCGGGCTGATCGACAGGACCGTGCGCAACCTGCGCGAGGTGAAGCCCACGCTGCTGTTCAACGTGCCGCGCGGCTTCGACATGCTGCTGCCCTTCCTGGAAGCCGACGATGCACTGGCGGCCGAAGTGCTCTCGCATCTGCGGCTTGCCTTCTATGCGGCCGCCGCGCTCGCGCCCTCGACCTGGCGGCGGCTCGAAGCGGTGGCACGCCGCGTCCGACCCGATCGGCCGCTGTGGCTCACGACGTCTTGGGGCGCGACCGAGACGTCCCCGGCCATCACCACGGCGCACTGGAAGCTCGACGGCGCGGGCTGCATCGGCGCGCCGCTGCCGGGGCTCGAACTCAAGTTCGTGCCCAACGGCGAGAAGCTGGAGATGCGCGTCAGGGGCGTGTCGGTGTTCCCCGGCTACCGCGATGCGCCGCGCGAAACCGCCGAGGCCTTCGATGCCGAGGGCTACTACCGCATCGGCGACGCCGGCTTCCTGGCCGACCCCGACGAGCCCGCGCGCGGCGTGATGTTCAACGGCCGCGTGGCCGAGGACTTCAAGCTGTCGACCGGCACCTGGGTGTCGGTGGGCACCTTGCGCATCCGGCTGGTGTCGATGCTCGCGCCGCATGTGCAGGACGTGGTGCTGACGGGCCATGACCGCGACGAGATCGGCATGCTGGTGTTTCCGAGCCCGCAGGCGGCCGGCCTGCCTCCGAAGGCCCTGCACGCGCACATCGCGGACGTGCTGCGCGCGTTGCGCGACGAGGGCGCGGGTTCATCGCAGTGCCCGGCCTGCGCACTGGTGCTGGCCGAGCCGCCGGACCTCGATGCGGGAGAGATCACCGACAAGGGCTACATCAACCAGCGCGCCGTGCTCGCGCGGCGCGCTGGCCATGTGGCGCGGCTCCACGACAGGGACGACCCGGCCGTGATACGCGTGCATTGACATGCGCGCGTGGCCACTCTTGCATCCGTAACAATCCGCGCACCACAGGACATTCGCCTGAAACCCCATCCCTGAAAAGTCCATCCGTCGCCTCGCCGGCATCACCGGCATACAAGGAGCTCACGGATGACACCCTCACCATATCCCCCGGTACCTCTCGCGGCCACCGCATCGCCTCCACGCGCGGTGATCGTCGGCGGCTCGCTGAGCGGCCTGTTCGCCGCCACCACGCTGCGCGCCGCCGGCTGGCGCGTGGATGTCTTCGAACGCTCGCCGCAGCAGCTCGACAGCCGCGGCGGCGGCCTTGTCCTGCAACCCGACGTGTTGGCCGCCTTCCGCCACGCCCGCGTCGCGCACCGCGGGCCGCTGGGCGTGCGGTCGGACGACCGCATCTACCTGAACATCGACGACGCCGTGGTCCATCGCAGCTTCATGCCCCAGACCCAGACCTCGTGGAACATGCTCTACATCGCGATGCGCGACGCGCTGCCGGCCGTCTGCATCCATGCCGGCGAGCGCCTGGTCGGCTTCCGGCCATCGGGCGACCGGGTGACGACGCTGTTCGCCAGCGGCCGGGTGGAAACGGCCGACCTGCTCGTCGGCGCCGATGGGCCGCGATCGACGGTGCGCAGTCTGCTGCTGCCAGGGACCGAGCCCACCTATGCCGGCTACGTCGCCTGGCGCGGCCTGGTGCCCGAAGCCGCACTCAACCGTGCCGCAGCGGCCAGGCTCGGCAGTGCCTTCGTCTTTCAGCAAGGCCACGACCACATGCTGCTGGAGTACCGAATTCCCGGCGAGGACGGCGCGGTGAACGACGGTGCGCGGCGCTGGAACTGGGTGTGGTACCGCAAGGTGGCCGCGGGCGCCGCGCTCGCCGACCTGCTGACCGACCGCGACGGCACGCCGCATGCTTTCTCGCTGCCGCCCGGCGCCACGCGGGATGCGCCGATCGCGGCGTTGCGGCAGGACGCGCGCCGGCTGCTGGCGCCGAGCCTGCGCGAGCTGGTGCTCGCCACCGAAGAGCCCTTCCTCCAGGCGATCCTCGATCTCGCGGTGCCGCGCATGGTGTTCGGCCGCACCGTGCTGCTGGGTGATGCAGCCTTCATCGTGCGTCCACACACGGCGGGCGGTGCGGCCAAGGCGGCGGCCAACGCGCTCGCGCTCGCGCAGGCACTCGCCTCGGGCACGCGCGACATCGATGCCCGGCTGGCGGACTGGGAAGCCGGCCAGCTCGAAGCGGGTGCGTCGATGCGTGCATGGGGCGTGGCCATGGGCGACCGGATCATGGGCGCCGCCGAGGCGGCCGGATAATCCTGCGGCATGCGTTGGTCACTCTCCAGACTGCTTCTCCACCGCGACAGGCTCCAACGCTCCCT
>CAIQMJ010000425.1 GCA_903872875.1 uncultured Variovorax sp. | reverse complement strand
CTGACGTCCTCGCCGATGCGCTGCATGGGCCGCCCGCACTCGGTGCTCGGGCAGGTCGTGTCCGTGGGCTCGTGGCGATGCTCCACGCGCTCTAGGTGTTCCGGCAGCGCCTGGCGTCGCGGCTTGGCGCGCGGCGCCTTCGGGGTCTTGGGCGCTTCGGACAGGCCGCGCTGCAGTTCGGCCAGTCGTGCCCGCAGGCTGGCTTCGTCTTCGGCCAGCGTGTCCTGGAACAGGGCGCGCTGCTGAGCCGTCATGGCCTCGGTCTTGGCGCCGAACTTCCAGCGCTTCAGGCGTGCGAGCTCGAAGTTGACCTTCTCCAGCTTGGCATGCGCCCAAGCGATCTCGCGCGCCTGGGCCTGCACCTGGCGCTGCAGCCGCGTGATCAGCGCGGCCACCTGCGCAGGCAGGTGGCCCATGTCGATGCGGTCAGTCGCGGTCTCGCCAAGCATGCCTGGCATGTTGCACGAGTGGGGACCTGCTGCGCATCAGCAGTTGCGATGTCAACGGCTGCGCTGCCTTGTCGGTGCTCTCATGATCGGCTGATCACGCTGAGTTCGCCCAGGCGCTGCCACTGCAGGCCGACCACCAGGGCATCGAACTGCTGTGCGGTCAACTGCAGTGTTGCAGTCGCAGGGGCTCGCCCTGGCGACCGCTCCAGCCAGACGAAGCTTCCCGCGTGCAGGCGGCGCGTGGCGCACCACACACCGAAGCCGTCATGCACCAGCAGCTTGATACGCGTGGCCCGCAGGTTGGCGAAGAGG
This sequence comes from uncultured Variovorax sp., assembly GCA_903872875.1. GTDB lineage: Bacteria > Pseudomonadota > Gammaproteobacteria > Burkholderiales > Burkholderiaceae_C > Variovorax. The sequence goes on along the minus strand of CAIQMJ010000425.1, from coordinate 2,146 downwards.
TAGCCGTGGTGCGCATGCGCCGCGCCCACGGTGTTGACGACGATGTTGAGCAACCGGTCGGCACCGGCGCGCATGTCCTGTGGCTGGGAGCACAGCCACAACGTGTCGATGCGGATCAATGGGTACGCTCCTCAGGCGGCGCACAGCGCATCGGCCAGGGCGCGTAATTGGGCGGCATGCTGCGCGCAGGCACTGGCCGCACATTGGAGCTTTACGTGCAGACCGCCGCGTTGCAGCTCGATGCGGATGTCGGGCTCAGACGCAGGGGCAGCGACCATGGGCTCTGGCCGTGGCAGCTCCACAGGGACGAACTGCAGGACCGGCGCGGTACTACTGGGCGAAGGGAGTGGTTGAGGTAGAGCGCCGCCCACTCGCTTGAGGCCGCGACCGGCGAGCCACTTGCGCACGACGTTGGTGTTCAGGCTGTGTGCGATGGCCACGGCCGAGATCGAGGCGCCGGGCTGACGGCACTCTGAGAGGATCTGCGCCTTGAACTCGGCACTGTGGACCCGGCGACTGGAGCGATTGGGATGCATGGGCGTCCGCCAAAAATAGGTGGACGCCATCCTCGGAGAGCGCCGCGACGGGTGCAAGGTGGGACGGCCAGACGCTCACACTTCGGGGATTGGCTCGGCTACCCCGTCGCCGAAGCGCGCGCACGGTACTGCAAACAGTGGCATAGCGAACTAGAAGGCGTCCCCGCGCCGCTACAGTTCAAAGCTGTCGCGAAGGCGGTTCCGCTCAAACCGCTTCAAGTGCCGCCAGAATGGCGAACTATTTTGAGTGCCCGCTGTGAATGCCGTGGTGCCGGCGCAAGGAGCAGTGCTGACAGCCGCCGATGCTGCCGACCGCCGTGGGCTGCTCGCGCGGCACATGGCGTGCGAATGAGACCATGAAGATCAATGCAACCGGGAGGACCTGCCGACGACCGATGGCGTTGTCGCCTTCGCGAAACGTATCGCGCCGTCGGAAGCGCCGGTCGTCGCAACCTGCCCAAAGCTAGCGCCGTAATCGGCGGAAGCACCAACACGCCAGATCTCTGCATGCGCTGGCTAACCAACAACGACCTCCACGGTAGTCGCTGAATCCGTGGCTCGCTGGCAGATTTTTGACGGTGGCATCGACGGCGCTGGTCGTTTGACGCGGTGCAGTAAGAGCCGGCAGATGCGACTCAATGGACCCCGCCTTCTACGTAGAGGCTGGGGCCGCCTACACTTCTCGCGGTGATTCCGCCGGACGTTGAGACAATCAAAACATGAGTGCGCGTTCCTTCTTCCTTGTCTCTTATGTCAGCAGCGATTTTCACGAGACATCGACCCAGGCAAGCCTATGGACGGACCAGGGCGCGCGCGCAATGGGCGTCTCGCTTCCGCTCCACGCGTCCACCGACAAATGACGTCTCCCCCTTATCCGGTCATTTCTAAACTGGAGTCGGGCGGCTTCCGGCTTCTTCTCTGACCTCTTTTTGACGAACTCACTCGGGGTCAGGTGGCCGAGTGCATGATGGTCGTAGTCATGTTGTCAAGCCTTCAATTTCTGCCGCGCATCCTGCATTGTGATGAACTCGTTGACGTTCAGAAACTCGTCGCGCAGACGACCGTTGAACGACTCGATCAGCCCGTTGTCCGTGGGCTTCCCAGGTCGCGTGTGGTCGAGCTTCACGCCGCGTCGCCAGGCCCATTCATCGAGCGCCTTCGAGGTGAACTCCGTGCTGTTGTCCATCGTGATCGCCTTGGGCCATCCGCGCACCAAGGCGGCCTCGTCCAACAATCTCCCCACGCATCGACCGGTGAGCCGGAAGTTGGCCTCGAGAGACACGCTCTCGCGACTCCATTGATTGATCATCGTGAGTACGCGAAACGCCCGGCCATCGAGCATCTGGTCGTGGACAAAATCCATGCTCCAGTGCTCATTCGGCCCCGCGGCCGGCATCGGTAGACCGCGCTGCAGGGTGATGCGCTTGCGGCGTTTGACCTTCATGCGAAGCTGTAACCCCTCGAGTCGGTACGGGCGATAGACCCGCTTCCTACCGACCGCCCAGCCTTCGCGCTTGAGCGTGACCAGCACGCGCAGGTAGCCGAACCGTGGGCGATCCATCGCGATTTCCCGGATGCGCTGGCGCAGCGCGCTTTGATCGCTCGCCTCG
>CAIQMJ010000424.1 GCA_903872875.1 uncultured Variovorax sp. | reverse complement strand
GGCCGCGGCCCGCTTTTTTCATCGCGCTGCAGCAGCAGTGCCATCGTGGTTTGCGATGACAAGACATCTCTTTGCATAGGACAATCACGGGCTCAGCATCTTCCTCCACGATGCCCCGCCCGTGAACACCTCAGAACGCAACTTCGCCCGCCGCGTCGACCTCATGTCGCTGCAGCTGTTCGTCGCCGTTTGCGAACTGGGCAGCATCGGGCGGGCTGCGGAGCGCGAATTCATTGCAGCTTCGGCCATCAGCAAACGCCTGTCCGACCTCGAAGCCACGCTGGGCACGCCACTGCTGTACCGCCATGCGCGCGGCGTGGACCTCACGCCCGCTGGCGAGAGCCTGCTGCACCACGCGCGCTCTGTGCTCTACAGCCTCGAGAAGATGCAGGGCGAGCTCAGCGAATATGCGGACGGCGTGCGTGGCCACGTTCGGGTACACGCAAACATCTCCGCGATCGTGCAGTTCCTGCCGGAAGACCTCGGCGCCTTCCGGCGTGCGCACGAGGAGATCAAGATCGACCTCGAGGAGCATCTGAGCAGCGAGGTGCTGCGGGCCGTCCAGGAAGGTGCAGCCGACCTCGGCATCTGCCATCTCGCGGATGGCGGCGGCGACCTGCAGAGCCTGCCCTACCGCCATGACCGACTGATGCTCATCGTCCCGGCCGGCCACGCGCTCGCGCAGCACGACGGCATCGACTTCGCAGCATCGCTCGATCACGACCATGTCGGCCTGCACACCAACAGCTCGATTTACGTCGCCACGCGACAGGCCGCACTCGAGGCCGGCCGGACCATCAAGCTGCGCATCCACGTGACCGGCCTCGATGCGATGTGCCGGATGATCGAGAACGGCCTGGGCATCGGCGTGATGCCGAGCCGAGCCTTCGAACTCATGCGTGGCGGCATAGGCCGCCGGCTCACCAGCGTCGCACTGACGGACGACTGGGCGCAGCGCGAAATTCGCCTGGTGGCGCGCGATTTCTCGACGCTGCCGGTCGCGGCACGTTCGCTCGTCATGCATCTGCAAGCCTCGGGGCTTGCCGCTGCGCCGTCGGAGTCCCCGGAACTTGTCGCCTGACCCGACGACAGCCACCACACAACATCACACCCACGAAAGAAGAGACCATGGCACGCACGCTCTACGACAAGCTCTGGGACGAACACGTCGTCCACACCGAGGAGGACGGCACGTCCGTCCTGTACATCGACCGCCACCTGGTGCACGAAGTCACCAGCCCGCAAGCCTTCGAAGGCCTGCGCGTCGCCGGCCGCAAGCTGTGGCGCGTGAGTTCGGTCGTCGCGACCGCCGACCACAACACGCCGACCACGCACTGGGAACGCGGCTACGACGGCATCGACGACCCGATCAGCAAGGAGCAGATCACCACGCTCGACAGCAACATCGCCGAGTTCGGCGCGGCCGCGTTCTTTCCCTTCCTGAGCCGACGCCAGGGCATCGTGCACGTGATCGGCCCCGAATCGGGCGCGACGCTGCCGGGCATGACGGTCGTCTGCGGTGACTCCCACACCTCGACGCACGGCGCGTTCGGCGCGCTGGCGCACGGCATCGGCACGAGCGAGGTCGAGCACGTGATGGCCACGCAGACGCTGCTCGCCAAGAAGGCGAAGAACCTGCTGGTGAAGGTGGAAGGCAAGCTGCCGCTCGGCTGCAACGCGAAGGACATCGTGCTGGCCATCATCGGCCGCATCGGCACCGCAGGTGGCACGGGCTATACCATCGAATTTGCCGGCTCCGCGATCCGCGATCTCAGCATGGAAGGACGCATGACGGTGTGCAACATGGCGATCGAGGCCGGTGCGCGTGCGGGGCTGGTGGCGGTCGACGAAAAGACCATCGCCTACGTCAAGGGCCGCCCGCTCGCGCCAACCGGTGTCGAATGGGACCACGCCGTGACCTACTGGAAGACGCTGCAGTCCGATCCGGGTGCACATTTCGACCTGGTCGTCGAACTTGACGCGACGCAGATCCCGCCGCAGGTCACCTGGGGCACGTCGCCCGAGATGGTGACCGCGATCAGCGGCCGCGTGCCCGATCCGGACAAGGAAAAGGACGCCAACAAGCGCGGCGCGATCGAGCGCGCCCTGACCTACATGGGCCTGGAGCCCAACAAACCGATGAACGACATCTTCATCGACAAGGTGTTCATCGGCTCCTGCACCAACAGCCGGATCGAGGACATGCGCGAAGCCGCCGCCATCGTGAAGAAGCTCGGCCAGAAAGTCGCGAAGAACGTCAAGCTGGCCATGGTCGTGCCGGGCTCGGGTCTGGTGAAGGAGCAGGCCGAGCGCGAAGGCCTCGACCAGATCTTCAAGGCGGCCGGCTTCGAATGGCGCGAGCCCGGCTGCTCGATGTGCCTGGCCATGAACGCCGACCGGCTGGAACCCGGCGAGCGCTGCGCATCGACCAGCAACCGCAACTTCGAAGGCCGGCAGGG
>CAIQMJ010000423.1 GCA_903872875.1 uncultured Variovorax sp. | reverse complement strand
TCAAGCTAGTCTCGATGTTCGTCGGGAATAATTACTTGCCAAGCAGTGGTGCTGGGATGCCGCAATGCTCCGGGCGCACTGATTTCTTCGAGCCTTTCCTCTCTGTTCCGATACTCGCGATGTCATGAAAGTGAATCCGATCCTGACTTGCTCCGTTCGGGTGATGACCAGAAAAGAAATGCAAGTAGATGCTGCGCTTGCTGCACCGAAGACCTGCCCGCCCCTTTGCATGTTCGCCGGCCGTATTCTGTCCGCGCAAGCCATGCAAAAGGAAGGCATAGATGCGGCAGAATTCAGCCGCCAGGCAGCATGTAGGCCATCGGACGAAGTGGATTTTTACAAATTCGGCATTAGTGACAAATCCAATGACACCCGCTATTGCCCACGCGGTCGACTGCCCAATGTATAGCTCCGATGTCGTTTCCGAGCGACCGTTGATGGCTGAGGTCCTGGAGGTCGATCCCTTCGTAATCGAAGCTCAACTCGCGCATGCCGTGAAGGACGCCAACGGATTTGCATACAGCCGCACGCAGTTCCGCGATAAAAGCAGGCAAATGATGCAGCGATGGGCCGGTCGTTGATGGGCTGCGAACCGCCCGGGACGGCCGCGTCCGGTCCGCAATCTAGACGAGTCCAGGTGATCAGGTCTGTCCGCCCTCGGCGCAGGTTTGGTGGGCGCAAGCGTTACTACGGCGGTAGTCGCATCGTGCAAAAACCAAACACGCCTTCAATGGCTAGAAGTACTACGCCTCCTGCCATACCAGACAGGCCTGCGATTGACAGCAAGCTTCCTATCGAACGCAAGACTGGGCCTGGCGCACGCACAGCCTCGACATCTGCCGCCATGACAAAAAGCAGGGCGCATTCGACTCCGAACGCCATCAATGCCACATGAAGCGAATGAACTGCAGCGGCGCTGATGGTGACCTGTCGCCGTAGCGCCTTGGAGGAACCATCGTCCGGTTGAGGAGCCGCCTCCATCGCAAGCTGGTATCTGCCGGTCGCAGCCGCCAGAAGCAATGCCGAAGCATTCATAAGTACCGCAGGGCCGCTGACTGCGGAGATCGCGTCGAGACTGGCATCGAGCACTTGGTGTTCCTTGAGTTCTCGCCAATGGGCACGATAAGGTAGCCGCGTCTCAGTCAAAACGATGACTTTCAATCCGCTTTGCCAGTCGCACTCGGCCGCAGATTACGCAGACACCAAGGCCTGGTGACGAGCGACCATCGCAGCCTCTTCCTTCAGGGCCTTCTGGACGGAGGGCAGGGCGTCCATGCGTGCCTTGTGCGCCATGACGTTCTTCAGATGATCGATCTCGGCGCCCGAGCGTTCGTGCCACATCGTCGCCCACACGTAAGCATCAAGAACGGACAGTTTGGCGCCCATAAGGAAGGGACGACCATCAGCCAGGCGCTGGTCGAGCGTGGCGTATGCGGTGACCAGCTTGTTGCGGGTCCAGGCGGTCCCTTCTTCGGTCATCAACTTGCGCATCAGCGGGATGTGCTTCTGGGCGATCTCGGTGGCGGTGAAGGTCAGGAGTTGCTCCATTTCCACGCGGTCCAACGTGCCGCGGGCGGGAATCAGCCCCGCGTCAGGACGCTGGTCTGCGAGGTACGACACGATCACCGTGGTTTCGGTCAACAGATCCTTCTTGGGCGTGTCGAGTT
>CAIQMJ010000422.1 GCA_903872875.1 uncultured Variovorax sp. | reverse complement strand
GTGCCAAGGACCTGGACGAGCGTCGCCGCAAAGCCTTGGCAGAAGCCGAAGCCATCCGCGCGATGATGAATGCACCCGCACGTGTGCTGGTACCGCACAAGGCGCCCGAGAAGCCGGCGCCGGCTGCCAAGACCGCCAGTGTCAAGGGTACGTTGCACAAGCCCGCCACGCCGGCGGCGCGTCCGGGAGCACCCGCTGCGCCCGCCGCAGCTGCCGCCACGGCGCCGGGTGCAGGCAAGGAAGTCAAATCCGCCAAGCTTTCGTCCAGTTGGGCAGGTGATCCGGCCAAGAAGAAGGAAATCAAGACGCGCGGTGATGCCAGCGGTGGCGTCGGTCGTGGCAACTGGCGCGGTGGTCCGCGCGGTCGCCGTGGCAACGATCGCGGAGGCCATGAGGAACATGTGCAGGCTGCACCGGTCGAGGCGCGCGTGCTCGAAGTGCACGTGCCGGAAACCATCACCGTGGCCGAGCTGGCGCACAAGATGGCCGTCAAGGCGCAGGAAGTCATCAAGCAATTGATGAAGCTGGGCATGATGGCGACCATCAACCAGTCGCTCGACCAGGACACCGCGATGATCATCGTGGAAGACATGGGTCACAACGCGGTGGTTGCGGCGCTGGACGATCCTGAAGCCTTCACGGACGAGGACGTCAGCGCCCAGGTTGCCGAGGCGCTGCCGCGCGCCCCGGTCGTGACCGTGATGGGTCACGTCGACCACGGCAAGACTTCGCTGCTGGACTACATCCGCCGTGCCAAGGTCGCGGCGGGCGAAGCAGGGGGCATTACCCAGCACATCGGTGCGTACCATGTGCAAACCGAACGCGGCATGGTGTCCTTCCTCGACACCCCGGGTCACGAGGCGTTTACCGCCATGCGTGCCCGCGGGGCCCAGGCCACCGACATCGTCATCCTCGTGGTGGCGGCCGATGACGGCGTGATGCCGCAGACAAAGGAAGCCATCAAGCACGCCAAGGCTGCCGGCGTGCCGATCGTGGTCGCGATCAACAAGGTCGACAAGCCCGATGCCAACCTGGACCGCGTGAAGCAGGAACTGGTGGCCGAAGAAGTCGTGCCTGAAGAGTACGGCGGCGAAGTGCCGTTCGTGCCGGTGTCGGCCAAGACCGGCCAGGGCATCGACGATCTGCTCGAACAGGTACTGCTGCAAGCCGAAGTGCTGGAACTCAAGGCACCGGTCGATGCCGCTGCCAAGGGCCTGGTCATCGAAGCACAACTCGACAAGGGCCGTGGTCCCGTTGCAACCGTGCTGGTTCAGTCCGGCACGCTCAAGACCGGCGACGTGGTGCTGGCTGGTTCGACTTATGGCCGGGTGCGCGCCATGCTCGACGAGAACGGCAAGACGATCAAGTCGGCCGGTCCGTCGATTCCGGTGGAAATCCAGGGCCTGACCGAGGTACCGCAGGCGGGCGATGAATTCATGGTGATGGCCGACGAGCGTCGGGCGCGCGAAATCGCGACCTACCGCGCCGGCAAATTCCGCAACACCAAGCTGGCCAAGCAACAGGCAGCCAACCTGCAGAACATGTTCACCGACCTGTCGGCGGGCGAAGTGCAGACGTTGCGGCTCATCATCAAGGCCGACGTGCAGGGTTCGCAGGAGGCACTGGCGCAGTCGCTGCTCAAGCTGGCAACCGAAGAGGTCAAGGTGCAGATCGTGTACGCCGGCGTCGGCGGCATCAGCGAAAGCGACATCAACCTCGCGATCGCTTCCAAGGCCATCGTGATCGGCTTCAATGTCCGTGCCGATGCCGGTGCGCGCAAGCTGGCTGAGAGCAACGGCGTGCAACTGAACTACTACAGCATCATCTACGACGCAGTGGATGAGGTGAAGGTGGCGATGTCCGGCATGCTGGCACCCGAGCGGCGCGAAGAGATCATCGGCTCGGCCGAGATCCGCACGGTGTTCGTGGCTTCCAAGATCGGTACGGTCGCGGGTTCGTACATCACCTCGGGTTCGGTCAATCGCAGTGCGCATTTCCGCCTGCTGCGCGACAACGTGGTGATCTACACGGGCGAAGTCGACTCGATCAAGCGCATGAAGGACGATGTCCGCGAAGTGCGCGAAGGCTTCGAGTGCGGTATCAAGCTCAAGAACTACAACGACATCAAAGAAGGCGATCAGCTCGAATTCTTCGAGATCAAGGAAATCGCTCGGACGCTCTAAGCGTCGATTGCAACGCTGCCCATGCCCAAAAGAAAAGCTGCCGCCCCCAATCGCGCGTTCAAGGTTGCCGATCAGATCCAGCGGGATCTGACGGAACTGATTGCGCGCGAGTTGAAGGACCCGCGCGTGGGCATGGTCACGATCCAGGCGGTCGAGGTCACACCCGACTATGCGCATGCCAAGATCTTCTTCAGCCTGCTCGTCGGCGACCCGGTAGAGACCACCGAGGCGCTGAACCAGGCTGCGGGTTTTCTGCGCAACGGCCTGTTCAAGCGCCTGCAGATCCACACCGTGCCGACGCTGCATTTCCTGTTCGACCGCACCACCGAGCGCGCGGCCGACATGAACGCGCTCATTGCACAGGCCGTCGCCTCCCGCTCGAAAGAGGAGTAGGCATGAACGCGCCACGCACAAGGGTGCAGCGGCGCCCTGTGCATGGGGTGTTGTTGCTCGACAAGCCGCTGGGTCTTTCCAGCAACCAGGCCTTGCAGAAGGCCAAGTGGTTGTTGCGCGCCGAAAAGGCGGGCCATACCGGCACGCTCGATCCACTCGCGACCGGCGTACTGCCGCTGTGCTTCGGCGCAGCGACCAAGTTCAGTCAGTTGCATCTCGATGCCGACAAGACCTACGAGGCCACTGCGCGCCTGGGGTTGAAGACATCCACCGGCGATGCCGAGGGCGAAGTGGTCGCCGAGCGGGCCGTGAAGGTCACACCGGATGATCTGGCGCGTGCGGAAGCACGCTTCACCGGTCCGATACGCCAGGTGCCGCCGATGCACAGCGCGCTCAAGAAAGACGGCAAGGCGCTGTATGAATACGCCCGTGAGGGCATCGAGGTGGAGCGCGCGGCGCGCGACGTCGTGATCCATCGCCTGTCGGTCCGTGCGATCGATGCCGAGAACATCCGTATCGTCGCCATGGTCAGCAAGGGCACCTACATCCGCACGCTCGGCGAGGATATCGGCGAAGCGCTCGGTTGCGGCGCCCACCTGACTTCGCTGCGCCGGGTGGCGACCGGCGGCTTCGATGAAACGCAGTGTGTGTCACTGGAGGCCCTGGAGGTGATGAGCGAGGACGAGCGTCTGTCGCAATTGCTGCCGGCCGAGTCGCTCGTGGCCGGCCACGCCCGCGTCATGCTGGGCACGGAAGATGCGGCGCGTTTCCTGTCCGGCCTGCGCCGTCGAGGCCACTGGGCCGACGCCGATGCGGTCGCCGTGTTTGGCCAGGAGCCGCCTGCCTTCCTGGGTACTGCCCACGTGATGGCCAATGAACTGATACCGGGGCGTTTGCTGAACCCCATCGAAATCCAGCAAATCCTTTTGAATGCATCCCTGAACGCATCTTCTTGCGAGACCACACCATGAGTACCAAGCAAATTCGCAATATCGCCATCATTGCCCACGTGGACCATGGCAAGACCACGATGGTTGATCAGCTGCTGCGCCAGTCCGGCACTTTCGCCGAGCACGAAAAAGTGGTGGACACGGTGATGGACAACAACGCCATCGAAAAGGAACGTGGCATCACGATCCTGGCGAAGAACTGCGCCGTGACCTGGGAAGGCACCCACATCAACATCGTCGACACCCCCGG
>CAIQMJ010000421.1 GCA_903872875.1 uncultured Variovorax sp. | reverse complement strand
CGGCGATGATCAGGCTGGCCGACGCGCGCAGGTCGGTCGCCATCACGGTCGCGCCCGACAGCCGATGGCCGCCATCGACCACGGCGACCTTGCCGTCGATATGAATGACGGCGCCGAGCCGCACAAGTTCGTCGACGTGCATGAAGCGGTTCTCGAAGATCGTCTCGGTGATGGCCGAAGGGCCCTGTGCCACACAGTTGAGCGCCATGAACTGCGCCTGCATGTCGGTCGGGAAACCGGGGTATTCGGTGGTGCGAAAGGCCTGTGCCTTCAGCGACGGGCCGCCGACGGACGCCACGCGAACGCCGCCCTCGACGCCCTCGACCTCGCAACCCGCCTCGCGCAGCTTGTCGGCAACGGCGTCGAGATGGTCGATGCGTGCATGGCGCAGCAGCGCATCTCCGCCGGCCGCCGCCACCGCACAAAGAAAGGTGCCGGCCTCGATCCGATCCGCGACCACCGCGTGCTCGCAGGCGTGCAGCGCTTCGACGCCCTGGATCCGGATGTGGCTGGTGCCGTGGCCCTCGATCTTCGCGCCCATTCGGATCAGCATTTCCGCCAGGTCGACGATCTCCGGCTCCTGCGCGGCGTTCTCGAGCAGCGTCTCGCCCTCGGCGAGCGCTGCGGCCATCAGGAAATTCTCGGTGCCGGTCACGGTCACCATGTCGGTCAGGATGCGCGCGCCCTTCAACCGCGTGCGCCCGGCGGGCAGGCTGGCCACCATGTAGCCGTGCTCCACGACGATCTCGGCGCCCATGGCCTGCAGGCCCTTGATGTGCTGATCGACCGGTCGCGAGCCGATCGCGCAGCCGCCTGGCAGCGACACCTTTGCCACGCCGAAGCGTGCAAGCAGCGGTCCCAGTGCGAGCACCGAGGCGCGCATGGTCTTGACCAGCTCGTAGGGCGCCTCTGGGTTGTGCAGGTCGCCGGCGTCGATGCGCACCGTGCCGTCGTCGTCACGCTCGGCCTTCACGCCCATGTTGCGAATCAGCTTGAGCATGGTTGCCACGTCCTGCAGCCGCGGCACGTTGTGCAGCGTCACGGGCTCGGCCGTCAGCAGCGCGGCGCAGAGTTCCGGCAATGCGGCGTTCTTGGCGCCGGAAATGAGTACTTCGCCGCGGAGCTTGCGTCCGCCGCGAATCAAGAGTTTGTCCATCAAAAATCCCGCGGAATCTAGCGAGGGGAAGCGGCCCACTCGGCCGGCGTGTACGTCTTCATCGACAGCGCGTGCACCTCGTCGGTATGCATTTTCGCACCGAGCGTCCTGTAGACCCGCTGATGCCGCTGGATCGCGCGCAGGCCATCGAACTCCGCAGAGACGATCGTCGCGTACCAATGCCGCCCATCGCCCTCGAGTGCGATGTGCTGGCACGGCAGCCCGGCTTCGATGATGGCTTGGAGTTCTTCAGCGGTCATTGCAGTTATCCGTGGGACGTTATTGTGTAGCGACCCGTCACTACCTGGGTCGTGAAACGCCGCGGAACCGGCTCCGCCGGGCCGCTGGCGTTGCCCCCGGCAGGGGGTTGGCGAAGCGACACGAAGTGCGCGAAGCCTGGGGGCGAGCCGAGCTACCCCCGAATTTTGTACCCGATCCGCAGCAGATGGACGGCGATCGCGCTCACCACCAGCCAGGCGCTGCCGACGATGCCGAAGCTGAGCCAGGGCGAAGCGTCGCTGACGCCGAAGAAACCGTAGCGGAAGCCGTCGATCATGTAGAAAAACGGATTCAGGTGGCTCACGCCCTGCCAGAACGGCGGCAGCGAGCCGATCGAATAGAACACGCCCGACAGGAAGGTCATCGGCATGATCAGGAAGTTCTGGAAAACGGCCATCTGATCGAACTTCTCGGCCCAGAGGCCGGCGATCAGGCCGAGCGTACCCAGCATCGCCGCACCGAGCACGGCGAACACGACGATCCACACCGGCGCGGCGAAATCCGGCATGGCGAAGAACATCGTGACGATGAACACACCCAGACCGACCGCCAACCCGCGGATGAGCGACGAACCGACGTAAGCAAAGAACCAGCCCCAGTGGGATAGCGGCGTAAGCAGCACGAAGACCAGGCTGCCCATGATCTTGCTCTGGATGATCGACGACGAACTGTTGGCAAAGGCGTTCTGCAGGATGCTCATCATGACGAGCCCCGGGATCAGAAAGGCCGTGTAGCTCACCGTCCCGTAGACCTTCACGTGATCTTCCAGCACGTGGCCGAACACCATCAGGTAGAGCACGGCTGTCAGCACCGGCGCGCCAACCGTCTGGAAGCCGACCTTCCAGAACCTCAATGTTTCCTTGTAGAGCAGCGCACGCCAGCCGGTGGCAGATATCAACATGGGAATTTCCTCGGCGCTTTCAACGGGCCACCTCGAGCGGTGTCTGCTCGCCGGCCATGAGGTCGATGAACACGTCTTCCAGATCGGCCTTGCGCATCTCGACGTCTTCGACCATCACGCCGGCCTCGCGCAGCGCAGCGAGCAATTGCTCGACCTCGTGCGCGTTCTGCGCCGGCAGCTGGACGATCCGGCCGGTGATGCGCGCATGCTGGGCGATCACCCACGGAAGATCGGCATCGGTCTTGAAGCGCAGCACGTTGCTTGCCGCGGACTTCAGCAGTTCGCTGGTCCGGTCAAGCGCGATCACGCGACCCTGCTTGAGCATCGCAATGCGGTTGCAGAGCGCTTCGGCCTCTTCCAGGTAATGGGTGGTCAGCAGCACCGTGCTGCCCTGCTTGTTGAGCTTGGCAACGAACTGCCAGAGCGTCTGGCGCAGTTCGACGTCAACGCCAGCAGTCGGCTCGTCCAGCACGATCACCTGCGGCTTGTGCACCAACGCCTGCGCAACGAGCACGCGACGCTTCATGCCGCCGGAGAGTTGGCGCATGTTGGATTCGGCCTTGTCTGCCAAGCCGAGGCTTTGCAGCAGTTCGTCGATCCAGGCGTCGTTCTTCTTGATGCCGAAGTAGCCCGACTGGATCCGCAGCGCTTCACGCACGTTGAAGAACGGGTCGAACACCAACTCCTGCGGAACGATGCCCAGGTGGCGGCGTGCCTCCGCATAGTCGCGCTGCACATCGAAGCCATGCACGCTGACGTTGCCGGAGGTGGGACGCGACAGGCCGGCCAGCATGCTGATCAGCGTGGTCTTGCCAGCTCCATTGGGGCCGAGCAGGCCGAAGAACTCGCCTTCTTCGATCTGGAAGCTCACGTCGTCGACCGCACGCAAGCCAGGCTTGCCCTGGGAGCGTTGCTGACGTGAGGGGGGATAGGTCTTGCAGACCGATTGGAAGGAGATCGCGGGCATGGGGAGCCCGCGATTTTACGGGGCCCGTGGTTTTTCTAGGGCGCGGCGGGCAATAGCCCTGCCACGCCATAGAGCGTGGCCAGCTCGCGCAGCCTGGGAGAAAGGCCCTTGACCGCAAAGGCGCGACCAAGGGCAGCCGCTTCGCGGCGGCATTCGAGCAACACCGCGAGCGCGGACGAATCGAAACGCGTCAGCGCCATCGCATCCACCACCGCAGCCGATCCGCTCTGCCCCGCGAGGCCCTGCTGCAGCATGCGCATGCAGGCCGGTGCGTCGTCATGCGGCAGCGAGGAAGGCAGAACCAGCATGTTTGGCTTAGCCCTTCGTATTGCTCTTGTTGCGGGTCGTGAGTGCCTCGATCAGGCCGTCGATGCCCTTGCTATTGATCTGCTGTGCAAACTGTGAACGGTAGGTATCGACCAACCAGACACCGAGCACGTTCAGGTTGTAGACCTTCCAGCCTCCCGCATCACCAGGCGTCTTTTCAAGTCGGTAGTCGAGCTGAACCGGATCACCACGGCCCCGGATCTCGGTCCGCACGAGCACTTCCTTGTCGTCTGCGGAACCGCGGAACGGCAAGATCGAGACGGTCTGGTCGCTCACTTGGTCAAGTGCGCCGGCATAGGTCCGCACGAGCAGCGTCTTGAATTCGTCCTGCAGACGCTTCTGTTGCTCAGGCGTTGCCTGGCG
>CAIQMJ010000420.1 GCA_903872875.1 uncultured Variovorax sp. | reverse complement strand
GTCGTCAAGGCTCTTGAAAAGCCGAAGTGAATGGATGGAAGACGCCGGTTCGATTCCGGCCAGCTCCACCAACAGGGCCTTGCAGAATCAGGGTCTTGTTGGTGGGGCTGAAAAGGTTATCGATTCCGTCAGCTGGCCGAGGTCACTGCGCGTCAAATGCCAACATGACGTCAAACATGAGGCAAAAAAAGTAACCGCCAACAACGATTACTGGCTGAAGACCGCCTAAAAGCTCTCTTCGGGGCATCACCTCCTCACCCGCAGCCGCAAGGCGCCTGGCAACAGAAGCGGGAGAGGTCTTATTTCTCCGCAGTCCCGCCCGGCACATGCACGCTGCCGCTGTGTTCAGGGTTCGAGGACACCCAAATCAGAACAGCATGGGAATGGCTTCATGGTCATTGCCGAAGACCGGCGCCATCGGAAGCTGACGGTCCAGTCCGGTGCCCACCATGAGCTGATTCAAGCTGCTGAGCGCTCGCTGCATGGCCATGTGGTTGACCCTCGCCTGAACGATGTCGCCATCCGGCGCGTGCATGTCCTCCAACGCGTGCAGCGTCTGCTCGCTGATCTCGTGCATGAGATGCATGTCTCCATAGACCTCGGTCATCTGCCGCAATTCGTCGTCGGTCAGGGGTTGCGAAGCTTGGCCGGGCGGGGGCGACAGGCGCGGGACGATCTGGTCCCTGATGTGGTCGACCAGGCTCGCCGCATCTCTCGCCGTCATCGCCGATTGCCGCGTGAGAAGCGGGGCGCGCGCACGGTCGGTGCTTGTCTGGGCAAGCTCGGAGTTGAGCCGGGCACTTTCCTTGAACCACGAGTTCACGGCATACACGAGGTTGAGTGCAGGTGCCGCCGTGTTGACGATGAGGCGGGCTGCGACGTTGCCCTCGGCTTTGTTCCTGGCGGCTGCCGCCGTGAGATTCACCAATACCTGCGGCAGGGTGGCGACGGCGATGCCCGCGAACCGCTTGTTGAACTGGTCGAAATAGTGGGACAGGGCAGCCATCCCCGTCCGGCCTCCTCGGAAGACACGAAACTGCGCTTCGATATTGCGAGCGAAATAGGAGTCGGTGAAGAAGTTCCGGTTGGCGTCTGAAGGAACGACCGTCTTGGTGGCCCTGAAGATGGGGAGCTTGTGCGTGACGGGCTTGCCCTCGGCATCCATCAGCGGGTCGCCATGTGCGTCGAGCACCGGCGCATCCACCGTGCGGCTCATTTTCCAGGCCGCATATCCAAGTCCCGTCACGGCGCCTGCAACGCCCGAGACCAATGTCGACACCGCCCAGGAGGCTGCCGGCCCGAGGCGGTTCGGAACCGGCCATTGCGTTGCGTCGTTGACTGCGGCATTCATGCTCGCGAACACGGCGCTGCCGAGACGGATGGCAAAGCTGCTTTTCAGCGTCGCGTACTCGTCCTGGATGCGCCGCATTTCAAGGCGAGAGCGGAGCACGGGGGCCATCAGTTCCGACATGGTGGCGAGATCGCGCGGCATGTTGTCGGGGCCCAGCGGATTGACATCGGGATAGACGGTTCGAGGATCGACGGGCGTCACGCCGAGGCGGCCGCCGGCAATGGGGTCGAAGATGCCGGCCACGCCGCCCGCGACACCATTGGCCGCGGCGATGTTGCCCATCGCACCGAATGTGGCCCCGATCGGAATCCTGCTGCTGTCCCGGATGATCCCCAGCGCAAGGTTCTCCGGTGCCGGATGGCCCGTGCTGCTGCTCACTCCGTTCGGCACCAGTCCTTGATGCCAGTCGCCGAGTCCGATCGTCTGGTTGCCTCCGTTCGGGGCCAGCCTCCCGGCCAGGTCGTTGGTGAAGCCGTTCGTCAACGCAGTCGCCGCGCCGACGCCAGCGCCGAATGTCAATCCAGTTCCGACGGCAGTGATGACGGCGTCGCGAAACGCGGCGCCGATGGCGATCCGGCTCGGTCCGGCCGGACCTGCATACCAATCGCACAGTTCTTCGTGCGCGCTGCTGGTCTGCACATGACGGGTCCACGCATCCTGAAGCACCGGAGGTATCTCCCCTTGCACCGCGAGCGGCGGTACCCGGGGCCGCTGCGCCGCCATCGGGATGGCAACGGCCGTGGCGGCCGCATTGCCTGCGCCCCGGTCCGGCGGCGATGCGGCGAACATCCGGTTCCGGTCCGCGGGCTCGTGAGCGACGCCCGTCGACGGGGGTCGATAGATCCCGCTGCCATCCGCAGGCCGCTGAGCGGCCGGCTGCTGGCCCGCGCCCTGGGGGTCAAGTGCATGCGCCGGATCGGCGATGTTCTGTTCCGATGTCGTGTGGACGCCGCCGATGGCAGGCGGCAAGTCGGATCTATTCGGTATGACCATGGCCAGCTCCCGCGTTCACGGCGTGTCTCTTCGATGATGAGGAATTCGGCCCGCGTCGGTGCGGGCCGGCAATCACTCTAGGAACACCGAACGCACATCGGCACGGACTGTGCGAAGCACCCAGCCTCGGAACGAAGCGGAAGCCTTCTTTCCCCCCGTGCTCGGCGTCAAGGCATCCAGATCGATCGTGGCAGCAGCGCCGGAATCAGCGGCCGGCTCAGCCGCTGCTGCCACCACTTGAGCGCCTGACCGGCCGAGCCGGTCTTCCACGCCAGCCAGAAGGGCTCGGGCGCACGCGGCTCTTCGGTGGCCAATTCGACCAACGTGCCGCGCGCGAGTTCGAGTTCGACGCAGGCGCGCGGCAGGTAGCCGTGGCCGAGGCCGCCGACCTGGCAGGCGATCTTCGCCGCCATCGACGGCACCGTGATGCGCTGCTGGCCCGCGAGCAGTCCGACCGTGCGGTCCGACAGCGTGCGCGCGCTGTCGCCCACCACGATCGCGTTGTGGCCGAGCAGGTCGCCGCGCTGCAGCGGCCGCTTCAGTTGCGCCAGCGGATGCAGCGGCGCCACGCAGAAGGCGAAGTCGAGGCTGCCGACCGTCGCGGCCTGGTAGCCCCCGCCGGCCGGGCCTTCGCCTGCCGCGATGACGATGTCGGCACGCCCCTCGCGCAATGCCTCCCAGCTGCCGGTCAGCGCCTCGCAGCCGATGCGCAGCCGGGTGCCGCAGCGCAGGTCTTCGAAGGCCCGGATGTCGTCGATCAGCGCCTGCGTGGGGATCAGCGAGTCGTGCACCAGGCGCAGTTCCGACTCGAAGCCGGTCGCGATCTGCCGCATGCGCGATTCGAGGTCGCCCGCCGCGCCGAGCAGCCAGCGGCCCTCGCGCAGCATCTCCTCGCCTGCGGGGGTCAGGCTCACGCGCGGCCCGTTGCGCTCGAAGAGCAGCATGCCGAGCTGTTCTTCCAGCTTGCCGACCGCATAGGAGATGGTGGACGGCACCTTGTTCAGGCGCGACGCGGCAGCGGCGAAGGAGCCGTGGCGCGCAATCGCGTCGACGACCTCAATGGCTTCCAGGCTGAGCTTGAGCATGTCGAAACGCCTCCGAACGAACAATCGAAAAATTCGATCATAAGCCCGCAAACGTTTCGTCAACAAACCTTCCATGGCCGCCGATGATTCATCCATGCATTGGAGATCTTCTTCGATGCCAATCATGAATTCAATCGAACCTCAGAAAGGAGCCATCATGTTGGAACTTCGCAGTGCGAGCGCCCGCGGACGCGCAGACTTCGGCTGGCTCAGGTCGGCTCACACCTTCTCCTTCGGCCATTACCACGACGTCAAGCAACAGGGCTTTTCCGATCTGCTGGTCATCAACGACGACCGCGTGAGCCCGGGCCGCGGCTTCGGCACGCATCCGCACCGCGACATGGAGATCTTCTCGTACGTGCTGGAAGGCGCGCTCGAGCACAAGGACTCGATGGGCACCGGCTCGGTGATCCGCCCGGGCGACGTGCAGATGATGAGCGCCGGCACCGGCGTACGCCACAGCGAGTTCAACTCGTCGGCCAGCGATCCGCTGCACTTCCTGCAGATCTGGATCGTGCCGAATGCGCGCGGCGTGGCGCCGCGCTACCAGCAGGTGCACTTCCCGGCCGAGGAAAAGCGCGGCCGGCTGCGCCTGATCATCTCGCCCGAGGGCACCGACGGATCGCTCGCGGTGCACCAGGACGCCCGCGTCTACGCCGGCCTGTTCGACGGCGACGAAAGCGCGGAGCTGCCCCTGGGCAACGAACGCCACGGCTATGTGCACGTGGCGCGCGGCAGCGTCGAGGTCAACGGCCGCCGGCTGTCCGAGGGCGACGGCGCCCGCGTGCGCGCCGAAGAACGCGTGCGCTTCTCGAACGGCCAGGACGCCGAAGTGCTGCTGTTCGACCTGCGGCCGAACGAGCAGCCCGCGCTCTGAAGGTCGAGGTCCGGACGACAAATGTCCAAAGGGCCTCCTGAATCGACAAGACATGCGGACGCATCGCCATGACGATGCGCTCCGCGCCCGCATCCCTGTTCTCTTTTTTCCACTGTCCATCTCAACGGAGCTTTTCCATGTCCATCCAAGCCACCCCGACCGCCGGCGCCAAGCTGCTCACGCCCAAGGACCACACGCTGGTCATGATCGACTTCCAGTCGCAGATGGCCTTCGCCACGCACTCGATCGAGGCCATCACGCTGCGCAACAACGCCGCGCTGGTGGCCAATGCGGCCGCCGGCTTCGGCGTGCCGACCATCCTCACGACAGTGGCCGAGAAGAGCTTCTCCGGCCCGATGTTCAGCGAGATCACCGACGCGTTTCCGGGCCAGGAGCTGCTCGACCGCACCTCGATGAACACCTGGGAAGATGCCGCCGTGATCGGCCGCATCAACGAGATCGGCAAGCGGCGCATCGTGCTGTCGGGCCTGTGGACCGGCGTTTGCATCGTCGGCCCGGCGCTGTCGGCGATCGACCAGGGCTTCGAGGTGTACGTGCTGGCCGATGCCTGCGGCGACGTGTCCGCCGAGGCGCACAACCGTGCAATGGACCGCATGGTGCAGGCCGGCGCGCAGCCGATGACCTCGCTGCAGTATCTGCTGGAACTGCAGCGCGACTGGGCGCGCACCGACACCTACGAGATGACCACCGGCATCGCGAAGAAGTTCGGCGGCGCCTATGGCCTGGGCGTGACCTACGCCAAGACCATGTTCGGCGCGCACGAAGGCTGAGCCCGGCGGTGCGCAAGATGAAGTCCTATGTCCTGTCGCTTGCGCTCGGCCTGCTGGTCGGCGTGATCTACGCACTCTTCCAGGTGCGCTCCCCGGCACCGCCGGTCATCGCCCTGGTGGGGCTTCTGGGTATCCTGTTGGGCGAGCAGATACCGCCGCTCATCAAGAGCCTGGCGCGCCCGCAGACCACGGCGACCTCGTGGCTGCACCACCAGGTGAAGCCGCACGTGTTCGGCGAACTGCCGAAGTGCACCGCCGCAACGGCATCGCAAGAGTCGAAGGAGCCCAGCCATGGCTGATGCATCGTCCCCGGACCTGATCCTCCACAACGGCCGCATCACCACGCTGGACCGCGCCAACCCGGTCGCCAGCGCGGTCGCCATCCAGGACGGCCGCTTCGTGCGCGTCGGCCGCGACGAAGACGTGCTGCCGCTGGCCGGCGCCGGCACGCGCGTCGTCGATCTGCAGGGCAAGCCGGTGCTGCCGGGCCTGATCGACAACCACCTGCACATCATCCGTGGCGGCCTCAACTACAACCTCGAACTGCGCTGGGACGGCGTGCGCAGCCTGGCCGACGCGATGGGCATGCTCAGGCGCCAGGTGGCGATCACCCCCGCACCGCAGTGGGTGCGCGTGGTCGGTGGCTTCACCGAGCACCAGTTCGCCGAGAAGCGGCTGCCGACGATCGCCGAGCTGAATGCGGTCGCACCCGACACGCCCGTCTTCCTGCTGCACCTGTACGACCGCGCCCTGCTCAACGGCGCCGCGCTGCGTGCCGTCGGCTACACGAAGGACACGCCCGCGCCGCCCGGCGGCGAGATCGTGCGCGACGCCGCGGGCAACCCGACCGGCCTGCTGCTGGCCAAGCCCAACGCGTCGATCCTGTACGCCACGCTGGCCAAGGGGCCGAAGCTGCCGCTGGACTACCAGGTCAATTCGACCCGCCACTTCATGCGCGACCTGAACCGCCTGGGCGTGACCGGCGCCATCGACGCGGGTGGCGGCTTCCAGAACTATCCCGAGGACTACCAGGTGATCCAGCAACTGGCCGACGCCGGCCAGCTGACCATCCGCCTGGCCTACAACCTGTTCACGCAGAAGCCCAAGCAGGAAAAGCAGGACTTCCTGAACTGGACATCCACCTCGAAGTACAAGCAGGGCGACGACTACTTCCGCCACAACGGCGCCGGCGAGATGCTGGTGTTCTCCGCGGCCGACTTCGAGGACTTCCGCCAGCCCCGGCCCGACATGGCACCGGAGATGGAAGGCGAGCTGGAAGAGGTCGTGCGCGTGCTGGTGCAGAACAAGTGGCCCTGGCGGCTGCATGCGACCTACGACGAGACGATCGAGCGCGCGCTCGACGTGTTCGAGAAGGTGGACCGCGACACGCCGCTTGCCGGGCTGAACTGGTTCTTCGACCACTGCGAGACGATCTCCGAGAAGTCGATCGACCGCATCGCCGCGCTAGGCGGCGGCATCGCGGTGCAGCACCGCATGGCCTACCAGGGCGAGTACTTCGTCGAGCGTTACGGCGCCGGCGCGGCCGAGGCCACGCCACCGGTCAAGCGCATGCTCGAAAAGGGCGTGAAGGTCTCGGCGGGCACCGACGCGACGCGCGTCGCGTCGTACAACCCTTGGGTGTCGCTGTCGTGGCTGGTCACCGGCCGGACCGTGGGCGGCCTGCAGCTCTACCCGCAGCGCAACTGCCTGGACCGCGAAGCGGCGCTGCGCATGTGGACCGACAACGTGACCTGGTTCTCCAACGAGGTCGGCAAGAAGGGCCGCATCGAGGCCGGCCAGCTGGCCGACCTGGTCGTGCCCGACCGCGACTTCTTCAGCTGCCCCGAGTCCGACATCGCCGACACCACGTCGCTGCTGACGATGGTCGGCGGCAAGGTGGTCTATGGCGCCGGGCCGTTCCAGCCGCTCGACGAAGGCGCTCCACCGCCAGCCATGCCCGACTGGTCGCCCGCGCGCACCTTCGGCGGCTACGGCGCCTGGGCCGATACCGAAAGCCGCGAAGGCCGGCCGCTGCAGTCCAGCCTGAAGCGCATGGCTGCGGATTGCGCCTGCGCCAACGACTGCAACGTGCACGGCCACCAGCACGCGACGGCCTGGAGCAGCAAGCTGCCGATCGCCGATCTGAAGAGCTTCTGGGGCGCGCTCGGCTGCGCCTGCTGGGCCGTCTGATGAACGCGCTCACACGTCTCTTCACCGCCAGCGCCGTGCGCTGGTTCGCATTGCTGTTCCTTTGCTCGGCCTACCTGCAGGGCGGCTTCAACAAGGCGACCGACTTCGCCTCGGCCATCGCGGAGATGAACCACTTCGGCCTGTCGCCGGCCGCGCCGATGGCCGTGGCGGTGATCGTCTTCGAACTGGGCGCCGCGCTGATGATCCTCACCGGCTTCTACCGCTGGCTCGGCGCGCTCGGGCTGGCCGGCTTCACGCTGATGGCGACCTTCGTGGCCAACCGCTTCTGGGAGATACCGATGCCCGATCGCTTCATGGTCGCCAACGCCTTCTTCGAGCACTGGGGACTGGTCGGCGGGTTCCTGCTGGTCGCCTGGCACGACCTGCGGGAGCGTTCGCATGACTGACGCAGTCCAGAAGCCGGCCGCGACCGGTGCCTTCGCGCCACTGCGCCAGCCGGTGTTCGCGGTGCTGTGGGCGGCCACCGTGCTCGGCAACATCGGCAGCTTCATGCGCGACGTCGCCAGCTCCTGGCTGGTGACCGACCTGTCGGCCAGCCCGACCGCGGTGGCACTGATTCAGACGGCGGCCACCCTGCCGATCTTCCTGCTCGCGATCCCGGCCGGCGTGCTGTCGGACATCCTCGACCGGCGGCGCTTCCTGATCTTCGTGCAGCTGGTGCTCGCCGGCGTGAGCGGCACGCTGCTCGTCCTGTCGCACACCGGCGCGCTGACGGTCGAGTACCTGATCGCGCTGACCTTCGTCGGCGGCATCGGTGCGGCACTGATGGGGCCGACCTGGCAGTCGATCGTGCCGGAACTGGTGCCGCGCTCCGATCTGAAAAGCGCGGTTGCGCTGAACTCGCTGGGCATCAACATCGCGCGCTCGATCGGGCCGGCCGCGGGCGGCCTGATCCTCGCGAGCTTCGGCGCCGCGATGACCTACGGCGCGGACGTGCTGAGCTACGTGTTCGTGATCGCCGCGCTGCTGTGGTGGCGCCGGCCGGCGCCGGTCGACAGCAACCTGTCGGAAAACTTCCTCGGCGCCTTCCGCGCCGGCCTGCGCTACACGCGCGCCAGCAAGGAGCTGCACGTGGTGCTGCTGCGCGCGGCCGTGTTCTTCCTGTTCGCGAGTTCGGTCTGGGCGCTGCTGCCGCTGGTTGCGCGCCAGATGCTCGGCGGCACCGCGGGCTTCTACGGCATCCTGCTCGGCGCCGTCGGTGCGGGCGCGATCGGCGGGGCGCTGGTGATGCCGCGGCTGCGCGCCAGGCTCGACGCCGACGGGATGATGCTGCTGGCATCCGTGCTCACCGCCGCCGTCATGGGCGCGCTGGTGTTCGCGCCGCCGAAATGGCTTGCGGTGCTGCTG
>CAIQMJ010000419.1 GCA_903872875.1 uncultured Variovorax sp. | reverse complement strand
GTGCTGAAGGCCGCAGGCGCTGCCGTAGCATGGCGACCCGAGCTTGTGCAAGAGCGGCGGCGTATTCTGGCGTGCCTTCGTGCGTGTGACATGCTCGGCGCCGAGCGCGAATGGCGGCCTCTCTGCATGAGACGGCGCACCTGCAGGGTTGAAGCGCTACGCCGTCCGAGGTCCACGTACCGCATCGGTGTCGCCACCGCGCGCGCCCGCACCCGCCCGATCGTCGCCGGCCAAGGGAACCTTTTGCGCGGCGATGCCGCGCGCCCCCGGGTTGCGAGGCAGCGCACCTCCTCACCATGCAGCGCCGTTTGTGACGCTCACTTAACCGTGCTGCCATTGGACGCGAGGTTGATAAGGAATAGGCTGTGGTGCTTGCTGCAGACGGCATTGCATCTGCGGCTGGTGAAAGCTCACCCGTCGGGCGCTCCCAAGATCAGCGACACCAAGCGGTGAGGGGGCGCCACGACGAACATTGGTAGGTGCAATCTGGCGACGGACCGATAGAGTGCGATCGGATGAAGGTTGCCGGGGAAGCGTCATGACCCTTGCCGAAAGGACCGGCCTGATCGCGATGCGCGCTTCGTCCGAGACGAAGCAGCGGTTCGCCAAGCTCGCGGCCTCGCGCGGGCTCTCCGCCTCGGCGTTGCTGCGGCTGCTGGTCCACACGGTGCTCGCCGACCAGACGCCCGCTGCACAGCCGCCCACTGTGTCCCGCGCGAGCGACCGTCTCACGCTGCGTCTGCGCCCGGGCGACCGGGCGCTGGCGGAGACCCGTGCGGCTGAACGCCGCATGAAGACAAGCAGCTACCTGGTGATGCTGATTCGCGCACACCTTCGGGCCGCGCCCATGATGCCGATGGCCGAGATCGACGCGCTCAAAGCGGCGGTCGGCCAACTCGGCGCGCTGCGGCGGGAACTGCACGCCCTGCTGGCGGCCTGCCCGCCTGCAGCGCTTGACGCATCCATGCCCTCGGCTGCCCTCGCAGACCTGGAGCAGCAGGTGGCGCAGGTGCGCGCATCGGTCGCCGAGATCGTTCGCCTCAATCTCGAGAGCTGGGCGAGCGGCGATGCCTAGGCGGCTGGTCACGCTGCCCCGCACGCCGGGCATGGCATTGGACATCGTGAGCTACGGGCGGCGCGGGCCGCTCGCCGCGGGGCGCCTGACGGGCGCGCAGGTCGCCCAGGTCGAGCGCACCGTGCGGCGCGTACCCGAGGTCGTGGTGAAAGTCTCTGGCGGCGCACGCGAGCGCGCTGGTGTCCTCGCGCATCTGAAGTACATCGACCGGCACGGCAGGCTGCCCATCGAGACCGACGATGGACGGAGGCTGGAGGGCCGCGAGGCGGCCCCTTCGCTCACCGAGGAGTGGGCCCTGGAACTCTGTGCAGGCGCTCACCGCCCGCGTCCGGCCGACGGCCAGCCAGACCGACGCCCGAAGCTCGTCCACAACATCGTGTTGTCCATGCCGGGGCGCACGCCGCCCGAGGCGGTGCTGGCTGCCGCCCGGAACTTCGCGCGCGAGAACTTCGCGCTGCAGTACCGCTATGCGATGGTGCTGCACACAGACCAGGCGCACCCGCATGTCCACCTGGTCGTGAAAGCCGAGCATGAGTTCGAACCGAGACAGCGGCTCGTGATTCGCAAGTCGACGCTGCGTGACTGGCGCGAGCAGTTCGCGGCCTTCCTCAGGGAGGAGGGTGTCGCGGCGAACGCCACGCCCCGGCCCTTGCGGGGGCAAACGGAGGCCGCGAAAAAGGATGCGGTGCATCACCGCCTGCGGGATCTGGCCGCGTACCGCGCGTTGTCGCCGCAAGAGCGGATCGAACGGGCTCCGCCCGTGGCGTCGACCTTCATGCGAATCAAGGTCGAGGCGATCGCGCGCACACTGGGCGCGCCAGCCGATGGCGCGGAAGTATCCGCCCGGCATGCGCTCGCCGACAGCCGCCAGCAGGTCATGGCCGACTGGTCGGCCACGGCCGCGATCCTGCGCCGACAGGGCCTCGGCGGGCTGGCGGCCGAGGTGGAGCGCTTCGCGGCCGACTTACCGGCGGTCCAGACCGAGCGCGAGCGCATCGCGCGATGCCTGGCGGATGTTCTGAGAGCGTCGCGAGAGGCGCGCACGCGTGGCCGGGATCGCTGAGGCGCTGGGTTGGACGACGTGATCAGGGCCGCAGAAGCCAATCCTGAATTCTTCCTGGCTGCGTTCACTGTCACTGCACACCACGCCGCTGCGCGGTGCCGGGCCGACACGTCGATGGTCGGGTGGCACCTCTCAAACAACCCGCTCAGGAGGAAACTCTTAACGCATCCCACATCGCTGAAGGCGCCGAACAGCTTTCCAGTGCAAGAGCCCGATCCGGAGGGACGTCGAGCTCCGTCGCGAGCGAGAGCCGCGTTTCAGTGCCGCGCCCGACGATCACCAAATTCGGGCCGGCGGCCATGGCATGAGAACGCCCATGTTGCCGGTCCTGACTGAAACGCGTCGCGCGGGTTCGATACGGTGGCGTAGCCTAGCTGACGCAGGCGCTCTCCCTAGTTTGGGGAGCAGCAGGTTGAGACCGAGTGACGAGTCGGGCAAATCCTCTGTGCAATCGCCAGGCTCAGGTCGCTTTTAATTCACTACAGTCGGCCTCGTTGTGACCGATCGGGTCCGTTGGCAAGCGCGACCAATGGAGCGTTCCAACTGGTAGACGTTCGGGTGCTGGATCACGTGATCGTTGCAGGCACTACCGTGCTGTCGATGGCGGAACGGAGACTGGTTTAGCACTCCGGGACCTGGGGCCACGTGCGTCGGGTGGTTCACGCACGCCAGTAGCAGCGCCGCATTCAGCGTCCCGCATCTTTCCTGCGAGGAGCGCGTGCTGCAGTTTCTTCATGGCCGATGGCGTCGCGCAGCAGAACGTGCCGCGGAATGCAGCCATGTTCTTGCGCGGAGCGTTGTGCGGCGGTTTCAAAGGGCAGGCCGATAGCCACTCAGTCTCTAGCCCCCCGTGAGACATTGGCCTTCAAGTGTCTATTATGGACAAAAATTGACAATTTTGTCTAAAATAGCGAAATGCCGCGCAAGCCCCCGGTCGTCTTTCCTCAGGAGCAGAGGTTGCTTTCCCATCTGGGAGATCGGCTGAAGCTCGCGCGCCTGCGACGAAAGCTGAGCAACGCGGTGGTAGCTCAGCGGGCGGGCATTTCAAGGACCTCCCTCTACAAGGTGGAGGCGGGCGACCCGGGAGCAACCTTCGGGACGTACATGCGAGTCATGGCGGCCCTGGGCCTCGAAGCGGACATCAATGCGCTCGCTGCAGACGACAAGGTGGGCCGGAAACTGCAGGACTTGGCACTTGAAGCGCCCTCGTCAGCGCCACGACGACGGCGATCTGCTGCCACGGTGCCGCAGGCTCCCGCCGGCCGCACCGTCGGTACTCGGAGCGCGTCATGAGCGGTCAACACAACACGCTGGAGGTCTGGCTCGATTGCGACCTTGGGCCGCCATGCTTGGTGGGCACGTTGGCGCACGACCGCGGCCAGATCCGATTTCACTATGAGCGAGCGTGGCTGCGCGACGCGCGCGCGTTTGCGCTCGACCCGGACCTCTCTCTGGACGAAGCGCCGTTCTTTCCCAAGCCCGAACTGGGCAACTTCGGCGTCTTCCTTGACTCGTCGCCTGACCGGTGGGGCCAGACGCTGATGAAGCGCCGGGAGGCGCTGCAGGCCAAGGACGAGAAACGCACGCCGCGGACGCTGTACGCCTGGGACTTTCTCATCGGGGTCCAGGACTTCACCCGGCAGGGCGCGTTGCGCTTTCGGCTGGCTGGCACGGAGGAGTTTCTGGGCAACGAGAAGATGGCGGCACCACCCATCACCACGCTGAGCGAGCTGGAGGCGGTCGCCTATGAACTAAGCAGCCGCCGCATCGACGACCTTGACGCGCTGCGCAAGTGGCTGGCCGTGTTGGTCGCACCTGGCGCGTCCCTGGGTGGCGCACGGCCGAAAGCCAACTTCACGGACGCGGATGGCTCCCTTTGGATTGGCAAGTTCCCGTCGCGAGACGACGACCGGGACATTGGTGGCTGGGAGCACATGGTGCATGGTCTCGCGCTGAAGGCGGGCGTCGATGTTCCTGCCGCGAAGGCAGTGCGCCTGAACAACGAGTTCCACACCTTCTGCGTGCAGCGTTTTGACCGTGCCAACGGCGTGCGACGGTTTTATGCCTCCGCGATGACCTTGCTTCGTAAGGAGCACAGCGAGGGCACCAGCTATCTGGAACTCGCCCAGTTCCTTCGCGGCAACGGCGACGGTGCACACGCGGACGCCGACCTGGAGCAGTTGTTCCGCAGGGTCGCCTTCAATGTGGCCATTGGGAACAGGGACGATCACCTGCGCAACCACGGATTTGTGCTCGGGGAGACGGGCTGGCGGTTGGCACCGGCATTCGACGTCAACCCGAACATCGACAAGTCAGAACACGTCCTCAACATCGACGATGCCGACAACCGACCTAGTTTAGAAACCGTTCTGACGACTGCACCCTTCTATGGGCTGACTGGAGAACGTGGAAAGCAGATTGTCGAAGAGGTCGCTTCTGCGGTCGATGGCTGGGAAGACGCAGCCAGGCAAGCCGGCATTGCCCGCGGCGATGTGGAGCTCACCGCCGGAGCGCTTTCCGCCCACAAGGAATATCGGTCCGCGACTTAATAGCGGGGCAAAGGGTTGTGTTCCATGCAGTGGTGACCGGGCGGGGGTGCGGACGAAAACTTCGACTACCGGGAGGTAGCTCATGTATTCCTAGGAAGATCGCAATCAAGCAGGTGAGCTCTACATCAAGCTGGACAAGCGCGTCGGGCTCACCAATCGGCAACTGGGGTATGCCGTGAGATTTGTGACCGGCCGACGACGTCTTGGGATTGACAGAATGGTCGCGCGGTATCACCCGCCGATGCCCACTTGCGCAAGCTCAGGCAACCTTGCGTATCGATAACGTCACGCTCCACCTCGCCAGCGTTCACGAAACGCCGATCCAATGAGGCTTGAGGTCCGGCTTGACCGCCGGGAGACCTGGCAACATTTCAGCGAGCTGGTTCGACACGTCGGAGAAAAGCGCCGAACTTGACCCGCTTGCCGACCCGCAGATCCTTGATGACCGCGACACTGCCGTCGAATTTGCGTTTGATCATCTGGCCGCTGCTCGTTTTCACCATGACGGCATCGGTCTGCCTTGGCGTGGTCCGGTACGCGTCGTGGCCAGCCGTCGCGAGTTGCGCAACACGCGGCTAGACGATCTGCATCCCCCGTTCAGTGAGGGTGGTTCGGCTTGTGCCGGTCGCGATCGCGATGTCCGATGCGGCGTAAGCCGCCAGTCTGACAGTCGCCTCTAGCCGTAGCCGTAGCCGAAGCGACCGGCCATCCATGGCGTGCACCCATTCTTGCCGCGGATGATGTCATCCAGAGCGGTGCGCCTTTACATTAAGCCGTTCGTTAACTACTTCCTGTCGATGTCTGAAACCGTCCCCTCCGTCTGCTACTGCAAGCTGGTGCAGTCTGCAGGAACGCGGGTCTACTACGTGAGCAGGCGGGATCGGCTGGCCATCCTTCTTCAAGAGTTGCCGGGCATCCAGGAGATCGAGTATCCCGAATATGTTGCGTTGCTCGAAGGCGCACCAAACGCTACCCCGGTGCTCGTAGGAAAGCCCGGCGAAAGCTGGGGCGTGGTCACTGTGGTGCCCCACCGCACGACACCCTAGCGCCCTCCAGGTGTGCCATCACTACCAGGCTGAGAAACGTCGCCAGTTGCCGGAGAATCGAATCGGTTTGGTGTTGCTGCTCGACTGGGAGCCACC
Organism: uncultured Variovorax sp.; assembly: GCA_903872875.1. Classification (GTDB taxonomy): domain Bacteria; phylum Pseudomonadota; class Gammaproteobacteria; order Burkholderiales; family Burkholderiaceae_C; genus Variovorax. Next base: position 1,281 of record CAIQMJ010000419.1, on the reverse strand, counting down.
GCCCGGCGGCCTGCACATCGATCCGACCCAGTTCGTGCCCATCATTCGTCGCCCACCGGAGCGGGCGACGACGCCGTTCCCGATTTCAAGATGGTGGACGCCTGCTTCGGCATGCTGCCGCATGTCGCGAAGGACGTGAGCGAGGGCGATCGCACCTACAACGCACGCACCGGACGGTCGCCAAGAAGCCAAGCTTCAAGGATGCGTGGGCAGCGGCGTGACATTGCATCGTGCCGTACATCGCAATCCGTGAGCCCGACTGGCGTTCGGGCGAACATGTGCCCACACGATGCGCTTGTTCGCGTTGTCGCCGGTGACCGAACATGCAATGTCGTTGGGAATGTCGGCCGTCCGATCGTCCCGTGTGATCTGCGCCGCTGTCATCGCGCATTGCGGCGTGGCCAGACTGTAGAAGGTATGGTCGCAGCGCCTGTGCAGGCGGCATGCGCGGTGCGTGGAAGGTGTTGCGCTACGCCACTGTGCCGGTGCCCGCCCTCGGCTCAGAGGTCCCCTGCGTGCCACCATGATCGACCTTCCAGCAGGGCGATCACGCCCAGGTGCGCCGGATAGAACACGTAGAAGAACCAGGGCCGGCGCCCGAGCGTGCAGGCCACACGCGGCGCCAGCCCGAGCAGGGGCAGGGCGGCGAGCGCACCCAAGTTGCGGTTGACCACCGCGAGGCCGAGCGTCGCGAGGCCCCAGGCCAGCGCGCGTGCGAGCGACGGCCGCCGGCAGTAGGCCCAGGCGGTGAGGCAGAAGGCCAGTCCGAACCACCAGAACTCGACGAACGCCCCGCCAAGCACGAAGGCGGCCACCGCGAGAAGCCGCGTTCCCCGGGTGTGCTGCCCGTGCAGCCAGACGACCGCCGTGGCCACGAGCAGCATGAACAAGACGTTCGCCGGCCACCATCCGACCAGATGCACGAAGGGCGGCGTGGCGAGGGCACCGAACAGCGCCAGGCGCCGCATCACGCGCGCGGCCCTGCCGCCGTTCCCCGCCTCCGGCTGGGCGAGGCGGTACATCAGCCCGAAAGCGAACAGCGGCATGGCGAGCCGCCCGAGCATGTAGAGCGATGGCCACTGGCCGTGCAGCAGGTACTTGTTCACGTGGTCGAGCAGCATGAGCACGAGCGCTGCCCACTTGAGCGCCTCGAGCGTGCCATCGGGAATGTGCAGAGGCGCGGGCCCGTGCGGCAGCGGGGTGTCGGTGTCGGCGATGTCCACGCCGCGCGCGGACCGCCGTCGGTCGCGCGCCGGGAGGGGCCGGGCCTTGCGTCGTGCC
>CAIQMJ010000418.1 GCA_903872875.1 uncultured Variovorax sp. | reverse complement strand
TGGGTGGCGCACACCGGCTTGCACTTGCCGCAGCGCAGGCAGTCCTTGACCGAATCGGCGATGGCGCCGATGTCGCTCTGCTGCATGATCAACGACTCGTGGCCCATCAGGCCGAAACTCGGCGTGTAGGCGTTGGTCAAGTCGGCGTGCAACGGCCGGGCCGCGGCCGGGTCCACGCGCAGCAGCTTGCCCTTGTTGAAGCGCCCTTCCGGGTCCACGCGCTGCTTGTAGTCGGTGAAAGGCTGCAGTTCGGCATCGGTCAGGAATTCGATCTTCGTGATGCCGATGCCGTGCTCGCCCGAGATCACGCCGTCCAGCGAGCGAGCGAGCGCCATGATGCGCACCACCGCCGCATGCGCGGTCTGCAGCATGTCGTAGTTGTCGCTGTTGACGGGGATGTTGGTGTGGACGTTGCCATCGCCCGCATGCATGTGCAGCGCGACCCAGACGCGCCCCTTGAGCACCTTCTGGTGAATGGCTGTGCACTCCGCCAGGATCGGTGCGAACTCGGCGCCGCTGAAGATCTGCTGCAGCGGCGTACGCAACTGCGTCTTCCAGCTTGCGCGCAGCGAATGGTCCTGCAATTGCGGGAACAGCGCGTCGATGTCCTGCAGCCAGCCGTGCCACAACTCGCGCACCTCGCTCACCAGCACCAGGGCTTGCGATACGCGGTCTTCCAGCAGCTCGGCCGACGGTATGTCGTGCGCATCGTCGGTCTTGCCCAACGGCAGGTTGCCGCGGGTGAAGAAGGCCTCGAGTGCGCCGACCAGCGCCAGCTTGTTCTGCAGCGACAGCTCGATGTTGATGCGCTCGATGCCGTCGGTGTACTCGGCCATCCGCGGCAGCGGGATCACCACGTCCTCATTGATCTTGAAGGCGTTGGTGTGGCGGCTGATCGCGGCGGTGCGCTTGCGGTCGAGCCAGAACTTCTTGCGCGCTTCGGGGCTGATCGCGATGAAGCCTTCGCCGCTGCGCGAGTTGGCGATGCGCACGACCTCCGAGGTCACGCGCGCCACGTCGTCCGCATCGTTGCCAGCGATGTCGCCGAACAGCACCATCTTCGGCAGGCCGCCGTGCTTCTTCGACTTGGTCGCATAGCCGACCGCCTTCAGGTAGCGATCGTCCAGATGTTCGAGGCCAGCGAGCAGGACGCCCGAGCGCTTCTGCTCGGCGAACATGAAGTCCTTGATCTCGACGATGCTGGGCACCGCGTCCTTGGCGTTGCCGAAGAACTCCAGGCACACGGTTCGCGTGTGTGCCGGCATCTTGTGCACGACCCATCGGCAGCTGGTGATCAGGCCGTCGCAGCCTTCCTTCTGGATGCCCGGCAGGCCCGACAGGAACTTGTCGGTCACGTCCTTGCCGAGACCTTCCTTGCGGAAGGTCCTGCCCGCGATTTCAAGGCGCTCGCTGCGCAGCTTCGTCTTGCCGTCAGCCGCGAAATACTGCAGGTCGAACACGGCGCTCTCGACGTCGTGGATCTTGCCGAGATTGTGGCCGACGCGCGTCACCTCAAGCCATTCGGCCTGCGGCGTCACCATGCGCCAGGACGCCAGGTTGTCGAGCGCGGTGCCCCACAGAACAGCCTTCTTGCCACCCGCGTTCATCGCGACGTTGCCGCCGACGCACGACGCCTCGGCCGAGGTCGGGTCGACCGCGAACACATAACCGGCCCGCTCGGCCGCATCGGCCACGCGCTGCGTGACAACGCCGGCCTCGGTCCAGATCGTCGGCACTTGCGCGTCCAGCCCAGGCAGCGGCATCAGCTCGACTTCGGTCATCGCCTCGAGCTTCTCGGTGTTGATGACCGCGCTGTTCCAGGTCAGCGGAATCGCGCCGCCGGTGTAGCCGGTGCCGCCGCCGCGCGGGATGATGGTCAGTCCGAGTTCGATGCAGCCCTTGACCAGCAACGCCATCTCTGCCTCGGTGTCGGGGCACAGCACGACGAAGGGATATTCCACGCGCCAGTCGGTCGCATCGGTCACGTGCGACACGCGCGACAGCCCGTCGAACTTGATGTTGTCCTTCGCCGTCAGGCGGCGGAAGGCCCGCGTGGCCCTGCGCCGCAGTGCCGCCACGTCGTCGAACATGCGATCGAAACCCGCGATCGCCTGCGACACCAGGTCCGACAGTTCGCCGACCAGCAGGTCGCGCTGGGCGTCGACATCGGGCGTGCGGCGCTTGCCGACCTCGGTCAGCCGGTGGTTGAGCGCGTCGACCAGCTGGCCGCGGCGACGCGGGTTGTCGAGCAGGTCGTCGACCAGATAGGGATTGCGCTGCACGACCCAGATGTCGCCCAGCACTTCGTAGAGCATCCGGGCCGAGCGGCCGGTGCGGCGTTCGTCGCGCAGCGACTGGAGCAGTTCCCAGCCACGTTCGCCAAGCAGGCGAATCACGATCTCCCGGTCGGAGAAGCTGGTGTAGTTGTAGGGAATCTCGCGAAGTCGGGCGGGCTCTGCGGCCTGCGACAACAACGCAGTCAGCGCGATCGGAGCGTTCATCGGGGGGAGCAGCCTCGGCAGGACGCTGCGCGCCCTTGAACCGGGCCGGCGATTTTAAGTCAGCACCGCCGGCGGCGCTTGCGCCCTAGAAAAGCACCCGGCTGCGGATGGTCCCCGGCACCTGCGCGAGCTTCTCGAGCGCCAGGTCGGACGACGCGGCGTCGATGTCGGTCACCACGTAGCCGACCTTCTCGTTGGTCTGCAGGTACTGCGAAGAGATATTGATGTGGTTCTCGGAAAAGATCCGGTTGATCTCCGACAGCACGCCCGGCACGTTCTGGTGGATGTGCAGCACGCGATGCTTGCCCGGATGCGCCGGCAGCGCCACTTCGGGGAAGTTGACCGACGACACGGTAGTGCCGTTGTCGCTGTACTTCACCAGTTTCTCGGCCACCTCGCCACCGATGTTGGCCTGCGCCTCCATCGTCGAGCCGCCGATGTGCGGCGTGAGGATCACGTTGTCCAGTCCGCGCAGCGGCGACTGGAATTCCTCGTTGTTGCTGCCCGGCTCGACCGGGAACACGTCGATCGCGGCGCCCCAGAGCTTCTGGCTCCTGATGCCTTCGGCCAGCGCGTCGATATCGACCACCGTGCCGCGCGCCGCATTGATGAGGATGCCGCCCTCCTTCATCGCCGAGATCTCGGCCGGGCCGATCATCCACTTGGTGGACGGCAGCTCCGGCACGTGCAGGCTCACGATGTCGCTCTGTGCGAGCAGGTCGTGCAGCTTCGGCACCTGGCGCGCATTGCCCAGCGGCAGCTTGCTCACCACGTCGTAGAACGCCACGTGCATGCCGAGGCCCTCGGCGAGTACCGACAGCTGGGTGCCGATCGAGCCATAACCCACGATGCCGAGCGTCTTGCCGCGGATCTCGTGTGAATGCAGCGCCGACTTCATCCAGCCACCGCGGTGGACCAGCGCATTCTTGGCCGGGATGCCGCGCAGCAGCAGGATCGCCTCTGCCAGCACCAGTTCGGCCACCGAGCGCGTATTGGAATAAGGCGCGTTGAACACCGCCACGCCGCGCTCGCGCGCCGCGTTCAGGTCGACCTGGTTGGTGCCGATGCAGAAGCAGCCGACGGCGACCAGCTTCGGCGCCGCCGACAGCACGTCGGCCGTGAGCTTGCTCTGCGAACGGATCCCCAGGAAATGGACGTCGGCCAGCTTGGCCTTCAGTTCTTCGCCCTGCAACGCCTTGGGCAAGGTCTCGATCTGTGTGTAGCCGGCTTCCTTGATCACTTCGACCGCAGAGGGATGAACGCCCTCGAGCAGAAGGAACTTGATCTTGCTTTTGTCGAGGGAGGTTTTGCTCATGGAAAGCACCGGCGAAGGGGTCGAAAAAAGGGAGGCGATGCTAGCATGGTGCAGTGCAGCACGCAGACGGTGCGCCATGGCACCAAAAGGGTTTCCCCGCTTGATGGTGTCGTGAAACTCATGCGACAAACATGACGCGGATGTGTCACACGCACGACCTACCATTTGCGCCTTTCTTCTTCACATTTCTCCCCCCTTTCAGGAGCTTTCATGCGATTCAAAACGCTCGCGTTGACCACGGCGCTGGCCGCGACGCTCTCCGTATCGGCCTACGCACAGACCGAAATCCAGTGGTGGCATTCGATGACGGCAGTGAACAACGAGTGGGTGAACGACCTCGCCAAGCAGTTCAACGAAAGCCAGAAGGAATACAAGATCGTCCCGACCTTCAAGGGCACGTATGACGAGTCGATGACGGCATCGATTGCCGCCTTCCGGGCAGGCAATGCGCCGCACATCCTGCAGGTCTTCGAAGTGGGCACCGCGACGATGCAGGCGAGCAAGGGCGCGATCGTGCCGGTCGGCCAGGTCATGAAGGACGCGGGCGAGAAGTTCGATCCGGCCGCCTACATCCCCGCAGTTGCCGGCTACTACACGGCGCCCAACGGCCAGATGCTGAGCTTCCCGTTCAACAGCTCGACCACCATCTTCTATTTCAACAAGGACGCGTTCAAGGCAGCCGGCCTGCCCACCGACAAGGCACCGACGACCTGGCCCGAAGTGGTCAACGCCGCCGCCAAGCTCAAGGCCAGCGGTCACAAGTGCCCATTCACCACCGCGTGGCAGAACTGGACGCAGGTCGAGAGCTTCTCCGCCTGGCACAACGTGGAGTTCGCCAGCAAGGCCAACGGCCTGCAAGGCATGGACGCGCGCCTGAAGGTCAATTCGCCGCTGCACGTGCGCCACATCGAGAACCTCGCCAACATGGCCAAGCAGGGCCTGTTCGTCTACAAGGGCCGCGGCAATGTGCCCGAAGCCTCGTTCGTATCGGGCGAATGCGCCATGATCAACACGTCCTCGGGCTTCTACGGCAATGTGGCCAAGAATGCGAAGTTCGCCTATGGCCTGGCGCCGCTTCCGTACTACCAGGACGTGCCGGGCGCACCGCAGAACACCGTGATCGGTGGCGCCAGCCTCTGGGTGATGTCGGGCAAGAAGCCGGAAGAGTACAAGGGCGTGGCCAAGTTCTTCAGCTTCATATCGACGCCCGAAGTGCAGTCCGCCAGCCACAAGCGGACCGGCTACCTGCCGGTCACGATGGCCTCGTACAAGCTGACCGAGGACTCGGGCTTCTACAAGCAGAACCCCGGCACCGACGTGGCAGTGACGCAGATGATCCGCAAGGTGACGGACAAGAGCCGCGGCATCCGCCTGGGCAACTACGTGCAGATCCGCGCGATCGAGGACGAAGAGCTCGAACAGGTCTGGAACGGCAAGAAGACGGCGAAGGAAGCACTGGACGCGATCGTGAAGCGCGGCGACGAGCAGCTCGAACGCTTCCAAAAGGCCAACAAGGGCTGAGAACTTTCAGGTGCGGGCGCGCCGCCGGCGAAGCCGGCTGTGCGCCACAGTAGACTCGCCCCGCCGCGCTTTCGAGCCCGGCGGGTTTTCTTTATCCAGGGCTCTTATGGAAAAACGCGTCTTCTTCAGATCCGGCTGGTTGCCATGGTTGCTGCTGGCACCGCAGATGGCGGTCATCCTTGTGTTCTTCTTCTGGCCGGCGGCCCAGGCGATCCTGCAGTCGCTGCAGCAGCAGGATCCTTTCGGCACCTCGATCGAGTTCGTCGGCTTCGACAACTTCCGCCAGCTGTTCAGCGACCCGAGCTATGTCGAATCGTTCAAGACCACCGCGCTGTTCTCGGTTCTGGTGGCCGGCATCGGGATCAGCCTGTCGTTGATGCTCGCAGTGTTCGCCGACCGCATCGTGCGCGGCGGCATGTTCTACAAGACGATGCTGATCCTGCCGTATGCCGTCGCACCTTCAGTGGCCGCGGTGCTCTGGGTCTTCATGTTCTCGCCCTCGCTGGGCGTGGTGTCGTATGCGCTCGGCAAGTTCGGCGTCGACTGGAACCACCTGCTCAATTCCGGCCATGCGATGACGCTGATCGTCATGGCCTCGGTCTGGAAACAGATCTCCTACAACTTCCTCTTCTTCCTGGCAGGTCTGCAGTCGATCCCCAAGTCGCTCATCGAGGCCGCCGCCATCGACGGCGCCCGCCCGTGGCGCCGATTCTGGACGGTGCAGTTCCCGCTGCTGTCCCCCACCACTTTCTTCCTGCTGGTGATCAACGTCGTCTACGCCTTCTTCGACACCTTCGCGATCGTCGATGCGGCGACCCAGGGCGGGCCCGGCAAGGACACTGCGATCCTGGTCTACAAGGTCTACTACGACGGGTTCAAGGCCATGGACCTGGGTGGCTCCGCCGCCCAGTCGGTGGTCCTGATGCTGATCGTGGTCGCGCTCACCGTGGTGCAGTTCCGCTACGTCGAAAAGAAAGTCAACTACTGATGCAGACACAGATCGAATCCCGCCGGCAGGAGGCTCGCCATGGTTGAGCGGCGCGGCACACAGGGCATCCTGGCCCACGTGGTGATGGTGCTGGGCGTTCTCATCGTCGGCTTTCCGCTCTACCTCGCCTTCGTCGCTTCGACGCACACGGCACAGGAGATCGTCCAGGCGCCGATGCCGCTGCTGCCCGGCGGCCACATGCTGGAAAGCTACAAGTCGGCGTTGTTCGGCCGCGAGACCAGTGCGGGATCGAACGCGCCGGTGATAGGCATGATGTGGGTCAGCCTGGTGACGGCGCTGGTCATCTCCATCGGCAAGATCGCGATCTCGCTGCTGTCTGCCTTCGCGATCGTCTACTTCCGCTTTCCGTTCAAGAAGATCTGCTTCTGGGCCATCTTCGTGACGCTGATGCTGCCGGTCGAGGTGCGCATCCTTCCGACCTACAAGGTGCTGTCGGACCTGCACATGCTCAACACCTATGCGGGCCTGACGGTGCCGCTGATCGCATCGGCGACCGCGACCTTCCTGTTCCGCCAGTTCTTCCTGACCGTGCCCGAAGAGCTGACCGAGGCGTCGCGCATGGACGGCGCGAGCCCGATGCGCTTCTTCTTCGATGTGCTGCTGCCGCTGTCGAAGACCTCGATCGCGGCGTTGTTCGTGATCCAGTTCATCTACGGCTGGAACCAGTACCTCTGGCCGCTGCTCGCGACCACCAGCGAGGATATGTATCCGGTCGTGGTCGGCATCAAGCGGATGATCGCCGGCGGCGACGGCCAGAACGAATGGAACGTGGTGATGGCGACCGCCATCCTCGCGATGCTGCCACCCGCGCTGGTGGTGGTCCTGATGCAGAAGTGGTTCGTCAAGGGCCTCGTGGACACAGAGAAATAAGTTATGGCTGCTCTTTCGCTCAACAACGTCATCAAGCGCTACGGCGTCGGCCCGAAGGCCAACCAGGTCATCCATGGCGTCAGTGCCGAAATCGGCGACGGCGAGTTCGTCGTGATCGTCGGCCCGTCGGGCTGCGGCAAGTCGACGCTGCTCCGGATGGTCGCCGGGCTGGAGGAAATCTCGGCCGGCGAGATCTCGATCGGCGGGCGCGTGGTCAACCAGCTCGAACCGTCGGAACGCGACATCGCGATGGTGTTCCAGAACTACGCGCTCTATCCGCACATGAGCGTGTTCGACAACATGGCCTACGGCCTGAAGATCGCCAAGGTGCCGGTGCCCGAGATCAAGACGCGCGTCGACAAGGCAGCCAAGATCCTGGAACTCGGCCATCTGCTGCAGCGCAAGCCGCGCGAACTGTCGGGCGGGCAGCGTCAGCGCGTGGCCATGGGCCGTGCGATCGTGCGCCAGCCGCAGGTCTTCCTGTTCGATGAACCGCTGTCCAACCTCGACGCCAAGCTGCGCGCGCAGACCCGCATCGAGATCCAGAAGCTGCACCGCGAGCTCGGCATCACTTCGCTCTTCGTCACCCACGACCAGGTCGAGGCGATGACACTGGCGCAGCGCATCATCGTGATGAATGGCGGCGTCATGGACCAGTTCGGCACGCCCGAAGAGGTCTACAACCGCCCGGCAACCACCTTCGTCGCCAGCTTCATCGGCTCGCCGCCGATGAATCTGTTGAAGCATGCGCCCGGCGTGCGACCCGGCCAGATCCTCGGCATCCGGCCTGAGCACCTGTCGCTGGACGAGAACGGATGGACGGCGCAGATCGAGCACGTCGAACTGCTGGGTGCCGAGCGCCTCGTGTACGCACGCATCGGCGACGAACAGCTCATCATGCGGACCGACGCGGCCGACCTGCCGCCAGCGGCTGGTGACACAGTGAAGATCGCCGCGCAGCAGGACAAGCTCCATTGGTTCGACGCCAACTCCGGCAAGCGCTCGTCATGAGCGACGCGACAGTTCGCCGGGCCTGGCCCTATCCGCGCTGGGTTGCGCATCGTGGTGCCGGCAAGCTGGCGCCGGAGAACACGCTGGCTGCCTTCCGCCTCGGCGCCGCGCACGGCTACCGGATGTTCGAGTGCGACGCCAAGCTCAGCGCCGACGGCGTGCCCTTCCTGATGCACGACGCCACGCTCGAACGCACGACCAGCGGCCATGGCATTGGCGGCGACCAGGCCTGGTCGACGCTGTCGCAACTCGACGCCGGCGGCTGGCATTCACGCGCCTTTGCCGGCGAACCGCTCGCCACGCTGGACAATCTGGCGCGCTTCTGCCTCACGAACGGCTATTTCCTCAATATCGAGATCAAGCCCACGCCCGGTGTCGAACGGGTGACTGGCGGCGTCGTTGCCCAGCATGCAGCCAGCCTGTGGGCCGGCGCAGAAGTTCCGCCGCTGCTGACCTCGTTCAAGACCGAATCGCTTGAGGGCGCAAGGGCGTCGGCGCCCGAACTGCCGCGTGGCCTGCTGCTCGACACGCTGTGGGACGGCTGGCTCGACGCCGCGCTCGCGCTCGACTGCACGGCGGTCGTCTGCAATCACGCGCTCTGGGATGTCGCGACCGTGGCGCGCGTCAATGCGGCCGGCCTGCGCACGCTGAGCTACACCGTCAATGACGAGTGGGCGGCCGAACGGCTGATCGCGCTGGGCACCGACGGCGTCATCACCGACCGCATCGACGTGTTCAGTCCGGCACGCTGAGCCCACACCGGCGGGCATCGGCGAGGCACCGGCGCCGTCCTTCATGGTGCGCGTACGCACGCTCCTATGATGCGGCGATGAGCTTTCTTTCCCGATGCTGCGTGGTTCTGATGCTGGTGCTGG
>CAIQMJ010000417.1 GCA_903872875.1 uncultured Variovorax sp. | reverse complement strand
TGCTGGCCAACCCGCCCTTCAACATCAGCGACTGGTGGCACGGCAGCCTGGAGGGCGACGCGCGCTGGGTGTACGGCGACCCGCCGCAAGGCAACGCCAACTACGCCTGGCTGCAGCACATGCTGCACCACCTCAAGCCCGACGGCCGCGCCGGCATCGTGCTGGCCAACGGCAGCATGAGCAGCAGCCAGAACGGCGAGGCGCAGATCCGCGCCGCCATGGTCGAGGACGACGTCATCGAAGTCATGGTCGCGCTGCCCGGTCAGCTCTTCTTCAACACGCAGATCCCTGCGTGCCTGTGGTTCCTGGCGAAGAAAAAGGCACCGGCACGCAAGGGCGAGGTCCTGTTCATCGACGCCCGCAAGCTCGCCACCATGATCAGCCGCGTGCAGTGCGAGCTGACCGATGCGGTGATCGATCGCATCGCGAACACCGTGGCGGCGTGGCGCGGCGAGCCTTCAAACACCCAAGCCGTTCGCCCTGAGCCTGTCGAAGGGCAAGCCCACGCCTACACGGACATCCCCGGCTTCTGCCGCAGCGTAAAGCTTGAAGAGATTGCGCAGCACGGCCATGTGCTCACGCCCGGCCGCTACGTCGGTGCCGAAGCGGTCGAGGACGACGACGAAGCCTTCGCCGACAAGATGCAGAAGCTCACGGAGACGCTGGGCGAGCAGATGGCAAAGGGGGCGGAACTGGATGCGCTGATCCGGAAGAAGCTGGGGGGCTTGGGCTATGAATTCTGAGTGGCGCAGGACAACTGTCGAATCGCTGGCCGCTTCGCGTCCCTCAGCGATGGCGACAGGCCCATTTGGCTCAAGCATCGGCGCCAAGTACTTCGCGAAATCTGGCGTGCCGGTGATCCGTGGCTCGAACCTATCTGCGGACGTCGGGATACGTCTGAGCGACGAGGGCTTGGTCTTCGTATCTGCGGAGAAGGCGACGGAGTTTCAACGGTCCATTGCTGAGCGCGGTGACTTGGTCTTTACGTGCTGGGGGACCATTAATCAGGTTGGTCTGATTGACGAGTCTTCTGGCTACCCCCGCTATGTCGTTTCGAACAAGCAGATGAAGCTGTCCGTCGATCCGGGGAAAGCCGATAGTCGATTCCTGTACTACGTTTTTTCAGGACCAGAAAAACAGGCGGAGATCCTCGGCAATGGCATTGGAAGTTCCGTGCCTGGATTCAATCTTGGCCAGCTCAAGAAGCATGAGGTCTTGCTTCCGCCTTTGGCTGAGCAAAAAAAGATTGCTGGCATCCTCGCGGCCCTCGACGATCGCATCACCCTCCTGCGCGAAACCAACGCCACACTCGAAGCCATCGCCCAAGCGCTGTTCAAGTCGTGGTTCGTCGATTTCGACCCCGTGCGCGCCAAGATGGAAGGCCGCGCCCCCGAAGGTATGGACGACGCCACGGCGGCGCTGTTTCCGGATGGTCTGGATGAGTCGGAGTTGGGGGTCGTGCCGAAGGGTTGGACGCTCACTCCGTTCGGGAGACTTCTTGATCACACTATCGGTGGCGACTGGGGAAGTGAGGTGCCCGACGAAAAAGATAACGTCCGAGTTGCCATCATTCGCGGCACTGACATTCCCGATCTTCGAGCCGCCGCCACCAGCCGCGTCCCGATTCGCTACACGTCCGAGAAGAAGCTTGCGACACGTCGAATAAAAGACGGCGATATCGTTCTTGAAGTGTCGGGCGGAAGCAAAGACCAGCCGACCGGCAGAGCGCTCTATCTGACGCGTGAGCTTCTGAATCAGTTTGACTGCCCCGTTGAGCCGGCAAGCTTCTGCCGATTACTTCGATCCAAGACCAAAGACGTGGGGGTGCTTCTCGCTCAGCAACTGACGTACATCTACGGGCAGGGGAAGACTTGGGACTACCAGAATCAGAGCACGGGAATCAGCAACTTCCAGACGGCGCATTTCATGGAAGCAGAGTTGGTTGCGGTGCCGAGTGACGATGTTCTTGCCGCTTTCGGACAGGTGGTGAGGCCGCTGCTTGAAAGAATGCACGCGACTCAGATTCGAGAGCTTGCAGCCCTCCGCGACACCCTGCTCCCCCGCCTGATCTCCGGGCAACTGCGGCTACCGGACGCCGCGCAGGCATTGAAGGAGCCGATGAATGTTTGATCTGCGCACGCTCGATGATGTCTCCCTGCTGGCTGAGAGCGTCGAGCTCGAATGCAAGCTGGCGCAGGGTCAGGATGGCAAGGGCGAATTGCCGAAGGATTTCTGGCCTACGTACTCCGCCATGGCCAATGCACACGGTGGTGTCGTGCTGTTGGGCATCCGCGAGGCGCTGTCGGGCCAGTTCACGGTGGCCGGCATCGAGAACGCTGGCAAGGTGCGCGGCGACCTGTTCAACGGGCTGAGCAATCGCGAGAAGGTCAGCGCGAATCTGCTGACGGACGATGACGTGCAGGAAGCGGTGATCGATGGACGAACCGTGCTTGTGGTGCGCATCCCTCCAGCGACGCGCAAGCAGAAGCCGGTGTACCTGCATGGACGACCATTGGGCAACACTTACCGGCGTCTGAATGACGGCGACCGCGTCTGCGATGACGAGACCGTCAAGCGCATGCTGGCCGAGCAGGTGGAGGATGAGCGGGACGCACGCATCCTGACGGGCTTCGGCATGGCGGATGTCGACCTGGAGAGCCTGCGCATCTATCGGCAAATGTTGCGCGATGAGAAGCCCAATCACCCCTACCTGGAGCAGGACGACCTGGCGTTCCTGAACAGCCTGCGTGGGTGGAGGCGTGATCGTCAATCGGGCGAGGAAGGGCTGACGCTGGGTGGCTTGCTGATGTTTGGCAAGTGGTCTGCCATTCAGGACGCGGTGCCGCATTATTTTCTGGACTACCAATAGCGGCCGGAGGCGAAAACCGAACTGCGCTGGATCGACCGGCTGGTGCCCGACGGCACGTGGACTGGCAATCTGTTCGAGTTCTATCGCCGGGTCTATCGCAAGCTGGTGGCGGACTTGAAGGTGCCGTTTGCGCTCAAGGACGGCCAGCGTCAGGACGACACGCCCGTGCACGAGGCGTTGCGCGAGGCGTTGGTCAACGCGCTCGTGCATGCCGACTACACGGGACGCGTGTCGGTGCTGGTGGTCAAACGTCCCGACATGTTCGGTTTTCGCAATCCAGGCGGGCTGCGGTTGCCCCTCGAACAAGTGCTCCGGGGTGGCGAAAGTGATTGCCGCAATCGCATCCTGCATCAGATGTTCTTGCTGATCGGCGCAGGGGAGCGGGGAGGCTCAGGCATGCCCCGCATTTACGGTGGATGGCGCAGCCAGCACTGGCGGCCACCGTCGTTGGTGGAAAAGGACGAACCTGAGCAAACGCTGTTGATGTTGCAGATGGCTGATCTGCTGCCTGAAGAGGTGGTTGCGGCATTGCGGGCCCGGTTTGGCTCGCGCTTCGAGGCGCTGGACCACACGGGCCGACTGGTATTGGCGACGGCGGCGCTGGAGCGTGTGGTCGGGCATGCCCGGCTTCTGCAGATTTGCGGCGGGCATTCACACGATCTGACGATGCTGCTGGCGCGGCTGGTCAGGCAGGGATTGCTGGTGTCCGATGGCCGATCGCGCGGAACGGTGTATTTTTTACCGGGTGAAAGCCTCCCGACCCCCGAGCAGGTTTTTGTGGGGCCGATGCATGGTCTGTTGACGGACCAGAACGTAGCCAGCAGCTCCGAGCGTTCGCCGGTCAGCTCCGAGCATTTGGACGCCAGCTCCGAGCATTCGGCTGTGTCCTCCGAGCTTTCGGACGGGTCATCGTTGCGTGACAGGGATGCCTTGGGACGACTCCGAACGCCCCTGCTGGATGCGCCCGTGATTGACGAATTGGCCCGGCTGGATGCTGCTTTCCGGCAGGAGCTGGAGCGCATGGCTGCCCCTGTCACGCAAGGTCGACCCGGGGCGGAGCATGTGCAAACAGTGCTTCTGAGCTTGTGCCGTGATCAGTTCATGTCGTTGGCGGCCTTGGCCCAATTGCTGTCGCGCAATCCGGACAGGCTGCGACAGCACTACCTTCGCGACATGGTGCAACGGGGCTCGATGGTTTTGGCTTTCCCGACCAAGCGGACGCATGAGAAGCAGGCATACCGTGCGGCACCAGTGCAGTACGTGCCGGAAAGCGAGAAGCCCTGATGAACCAACGAGGCTGTAGCGCCGACCAGTGAACTCGTCGACGGCCGACGACGAAGTCATATGTCTAAATTCCGCTGTTTCTTGAACACATGGCGAGCGACATGTATAAAAATTCGCCTTTTCTATACACATCCCGGCTAGCATGTAAAAAAAACTTGAATAAGCCATGCCCACCGTCCCTCCGCTGGAGCAACTCGACCCTTCGCGCTTCGACACGCCGGCGATCCTGAAGAAGCTCGCCAGCGCGAGCCGGCAGCTGGCGGAGCTCAAGGGCATTGCGGCGGCCATTCCGAACCAGGGCATCCTGATCAACACGCTCGGTCTGCAGGAGGCCAAGGCCAGCTCCGAAATCGAGAACATCGTCACCACGCACGACGAACTGTTCAAGGATGACGTCCACCCCGAAGCGTTTGCCAACCCTGCTGCCAAGGAGGTGCTGCGCTACCGCCAGGCGCTGCGCGTGGGGTTCGCCCAAGTCCGTGAGAGCGGGCTGATCACGGCCAACCACATCGTCGACATCCAGTCGGAGCTGGAGCGCAACAACGCGGGCTTTCGCAAGCTGCCCGGTACGGCGCTGAAAGACGGCGCCGGCCGCACCGTCTACACGCCGCCGCAGGACCCGGCCGAGATCGTGGCGTTGATGCGGGGGCTGGAACGGTTCATCAACGATCGCGAACTGTTCGCGGTCGATCCGCTGATCAAGATGGCGCTGATCCACCATCAGTTCGAGAGCATCCACCCGTTCTACGACGGCAACGGCCGCACGGGGCGCATCCTCAATGTGCTGTATCTGGTGAAGGAGGGGTTGCTGGATATCCCCGTGCTCTACCTGAGCAGCTACATCGTGCGCACCAAGGCCGACTACTACCGCCTGCTGCAGACGGTTCGCGAAGACGACGCCTGGGAGGCGTGGGTGCTCTACCTGCTGGAGGCGGTGGAGGAGACGGCCCAGCAGACGATGGTGACCATCTACGCCATCAAGGCTGCGCTGGCCGACTACAAGCATCGCATTCGCGAAGGCTTCAAGTTCTACAGCCAGGACCTGATCAACAACCTGTTCACGCATCCCTACACGAAGATCGATTTCGTGCAGCGGGACCTGAAGGTGTCGCGCCTCACGGCGACCAAGTACCTCGACGCCTTGGTGGGCGGCGGCTTCCTGCAGAAACAGAAGATTGGCCGCGGCAACTACTACATCAACCTGGCGCTCGCCCCGATCCTCCAGGGCGAAGCGGGAGGTGCGCGATGACCGAAGACCAGCTGGAACAAGAAGCGCTCGCCTGGCTGGTCGACGTCGGCTACACCCACCGCTACGGCCCCGACATCGCACACGACGGCCCGACGCCGGAGCGGGCGAACTACCGGCAGGTGGTGCTGGCGGGGCGGCTGCGCGAAGCCATCGACCGGTTGAACCCCGACGTGCCGGCCGCCGCGCGCGACGACGCGCTCAAGCAGGTGCTGGACCTCGGCACGCCGGTGCTGCTGTCTGCCAATCGTCAGTTCCACAAGCTGCTGGTGGCGGGTGTGCCGGTGCAGTACCAGAAGGACGGCGAGACGCGCGGCGACTTCGTGCGGCTGGTGGATTGGGCGGATGCGTCGCGCAACGAGTGGCTGGCGGTCAATCAATTCGGCATCCGCGGGCCGCACCACACGCGGCGGCCCGACATCGTGCTGTTCGTCAACGGGCTGCCGCTGGTGCTGCTCGAGATCAAGAACCCGGCAGACCGGAACGCCGACATCTGGAAGGCCTACGACCAGTTGCAGACGTACAAGGCGCAGATCCCCGACGTCTTTCAGTACAACGAGCTGCTGGTGATCTCGGACGGCACCGAGGCCTTGCTGGGTTCGCTCTCGGCCAATGGCGAGCGCTTCATGGCGTGGCGAACCATCGATGGCGTCACGCTCGACCCGCTGGGCGAGTTCAACGAGCTGCAGACGCTGGTGCGTGGCGTGCTGGCGCCGGTGTACCTGCTCGACTACCTGCGCTACTTCGTGCTGTTCGAGGACGACGGCACATTGGTCAAGAAGATCGCCGGTTACCACCAGTTCCACGCGGTGCGCGCGGCGATCGCGAAGGTGGTGGCTGCGTCCCGGCCCGATGCCGCGAGCGGCGTGCAAGGCAAGGGCGGGGTGGTGTGGCACACGCAGGGCAGCGGCAAGAGCATCACCATGACCTGCTTTGCCGCGCGCGTGATGCAGGAGCCGGCGATGGCCAACCCGACCATCGTGGTCATCACGGACCGCAACGATCTCGACGGCCAGCTCTTCGGCGTGTTCAGCCTGGCGCAGGACCTGCTGCGGGAGCAGCCGGTACAGGCGCGCACTCGGCAGGAACTGCGTGCGTTGCTGGCCAACCGGCCGTCGGGCGGCATCGTCTTCGCGACCATCCAGAAGTTCATGCCAGGCGAGGACGAAGACAGCTTCCCCGAGCTTTCGGCTCGGCACAACATCGTGGTCATCGCCGACGAAGCACACCGCACGCAATATGGCTTCGAGGCGAAGTTGAAGACGCGACGGTCGACATCGATGCCGCTTTCGACCGGCGACGGAGTTCCGACGCCACACCACGTGGCCTTTGCGCCACCGGCCTACGGCGCGCCGGCTGTCGAGCGCTATCAGGTCGGCTACGCGCAGCACCTGCGCGACGCGTTGCCGCACGCGACTTTCGTGGCTTTCACCGGCACGCCGGTGAGCAGTGAAGACCGCGACACACGCGCCGTGTTCGGTGACTACATCCATGTGTACGACATGCAGCAGGCGCGCGAAGACGGTGCCACGGTGGCGATCTACTACGAGTCGCGGCTGGCCAAGCTGCGGCTGAACGAAGCCGACCTCGCACAGATCGATGAAGACGTCGACGAACTGGCCGAAGACGAGGAAGAAAGCGACCAGAGCCGGCTCAAGAGCAAATGGGCGGCGCTGGAGAAGGTGGTGGGCGCCGAACCGCGCGTGGCCAGCGTCGCGGCCGACCTGGTCGCGCATTTCGAGGAGCGCAACAAGGCGCAGACCGGCAAGGCGATGGTGGTCGCGATGGGCCGCGACATTTGCGTGCACCTCTACGACGAGATCGTCGGGCTGCGGCCCGACTGGCATGACGCCGACCCGGAGAAGGGCGCGATCAAGATCGTGATGACGGGCTCCGCCAGTGACAAGGCGCTGCTTCGCCCGCACATCTACAGCGCGCAGGTGAAGAAGCGGCTTGAAAAGCGCTTCAAGGACCCGGCCGATCCGCTGCGGATGGTGATCGTGCGGGACATGTGGCTGACCGGCTTCGATGCGCCCTGCGTGCATACGCTCTATGTCGACAAGCCGATGAAGGGCCACAACCTGATGCAGGCGATCGCGCGGGTGAACCGCGTCTTCGGCGACAAGCAGGGCGGACTGGTGGTGGACTACATCGGCATCGGCAACGAGTTGAAGGCCGCGATGAAGGAGTACACCGCCAGCCATGGTCGCGGCCGACCAACGGTCGATGCGCATGAGGCCTACAGCCTGCTTGCAGAGAAGATCGATGCCTTGCGATCCATGCTGCATGGATTCGACTACAGCGGATTCCTCACGGACGGCCACAAGACGCTGGCTGGCGCGGCGAACCATGTCCTCGGCATCAAGGACGGCAAGAAGCGCTATGCCGACCTGGCGCTGACCATGAGCAAGGCCTTCACGCTGTGCTGCACGCTTGACGAGGCGAAGGCCGTGCGCGAAGAGGTTGCCTTCTTCCAGGCCGTGAAGGTGATCCTGACCAAGAAGGAACTCACGGCAAGGAAGCGAACGGACGAACAGCGCGAGCTGGCCATTCGCCAGATCATCGGTTCGGCCGTGGTGTCGGAGAGCGTGGTCGACATCTTCGATGCCGTGGGACTGGACAAGCCCAACATCGGTTTGCTCGACGACGAGTTTCTGGCGCAAGTGGCCAAGCTGCCGGAGCGCAATCTGGCGGTGGAACTGCTGGAGCGCCTGCTGGAGGGCGAGATCAAGAGCCGCTTCGCCGGCAACGTGGTGCAGGACCGCAAGTTCTCCGAACTGCTGGCCGACGTGATCAAGCGCTATCAGAACCGGTCCATCGAGACTGCGCAGGTCATGGAAGAACTGGTGGCAATGGCCAGGAAGTTCCGAGAGGCCTCCACGCGTGGCGACACGTTGGGGCTGACCGAAGACGAGATGCGCTTCTACGATGCCCTGGTCGACAACGAGTCGGCCGCGCTGGCCTTGGGCGATGACACGCTCAAGAAGATCGCCCATGAGCTCACCGAAAGCCTGCGCAAGAACCTCAGCGTCGACTGGTCGAAACGGGAAAGTGTCCGTGCCAAGCTGCGCCTGCTGGTCAAGCGCATCCTGCGCAAGTACAAGTACCCGCCGGACCGCCAGGATGCGGCGGTCGCACTGGTGCTCGAACAAGCAGAACGACTTGCCGAAGAAGCGTACGACTGACGCCCCGGCCGACCACCCTCACCCCGCCGCGCGCCCCCACCCCGCCATCTGCAGCGACCCCATCAACCCGTTCCCCAAGCCGCCGTCGACCAGCAACTCGGTACCGCTGACATACGCCGCATCCGGCCCGAGCAGAAACGCAGCCGCATTCGCCATGTCCTCGGCCGTGGCGAGCCTGCGGAGCGGCACGCGCTGTTCGCGCTGCGCGCGGGCCGACGGGTCCGAATACGCCGCGGCGGTGCCGGGCGTCAGCGTGAGCCCTGGCGACAGCGCGTTCACGCGGATGCCGTCCGGCCCCCATTCATTGGCGAGCTGCTTCACCAGCATCAGCGCCGCGGCCTTGCTCGGGCTGTAGGCACCGAGCGGCGACGTGGCGTGCGTACCCGAGATCGATGCCGTCAGCAGGAAAGTACCGTGTGACGCGCGCAACGCACTGTGCGCCGCGCGTGCGAGCAGCCAGGGCGCGCGCACGTTGACCGCGAAGATGCGGTCCCACGCATCGATCTCGTAGTCGAGCAGCGGCCCAGGGATCGCGAAGCCCGCGTTGCTGACGACCGCATCGATACCGTCGGCCAACTCCAACGCGGCAGCCACCAGCCGGTCGGGCACGGCTGGATCGCACAGGTCGCCGGTCACTGCCCGCGCCTCCCCGCCGAGCGCGCGAACCTCGTCCGCCAGGCTGTCGAGTTCGTCTGCATGCTGGTCGACCAGCAGCAGCCGTGCGCCGCCGTGCGTGCGTGCATCGCGCGCCAGCCGCAGCGCGATGGCGCGTCCGATGCCGCGCGCGGCGCCCGTCACGATGCAGCGCGTCGGTACGCCGGGGTGATTGATGGAAAACTCCTGGTTCATGTTCATGTCTCCTTTGGATGTGGCTGGAATGGCTGCTGTCTTCGTTCGATGCACCGCGTCACCAAGGCCTTGTCGCCATGGCGTCGAAGCTCGGGTTCTGCATATGGAAAATCACGGATGCGATGGCTACGATCACATCCGTGATTCACAAGAGACGACCATGACCCAGGCCACCGTGAAGTCGGCGGCCCGTGTGCTGCAGGTGCTCGAGTACTTCGAGCAGGTGCGCGAGCCGCTGTCGCTCAAGCGCATCAGCGACGCGCTGGGTTATCCGCAGTCGAGCACGACGGTGCTGCTGAAGAACCTGATCACGCTCGGCTACCTCAACTACAACCGGGCCGAGCGCGTCTACTTCCCGACGCCACGCGTGGCCGCGCTGGGCGAATGGGTCATGCCCGCCCTGTTCGGCCAGGGCCGCATGCTGGAAGTGCTGCGCGACCTGCACAGCGCGACCGGCGAGACCGCGTCCATCGTGATGCTCAACGACATCTACGTGCAGTACATCCGCGTGATCCAGTCGGTCCATCCGCTGCGCTTCCACACCGACGAGGGCAGCATGCGACCGCTCACCCAGTCGGCTGTGGGCTGGCTGCTGCTGACCGACCGCTCGCCGGCCGAGATCGACAACCTGGTGCGGCGGGCCAACATCGCGACGCCGCAGAAGGAAGACCGCGTGGCGCTGGACGTCATCGCGCCGCAGGTGGCCGATGCGCGCATCCGCAAGTCGCTCTACATGGAGAACATGCCGCTGGCCGGCGGCGCGACCATCGGCGTGGTGCTGCCGTGCCGCGTGCAGGGGCGCATCGCGGTGATGGGCCTGGGTGGCACCATCGACCGCATGCGCCCGCACCGGGCGCGCTACACGGCGCTGATGAAGCGGCTCGCGCAGCAGCTCGAGGACGACACGGCCATGCGCCCGCACTGACATCCGGTCAGACGGCCAGCGTGCCGCCGTCCACCGGCAGCGTCACGCCGTTCACGAAGCTCGCCAGGTCCGAGGCGAGGAACACGGCCGGACCGGCCAGTTCATGCGGCTGGCCGAGGCGGCCTGCGGGCAGCCGCTGCATGAAGCCGGCGAGCCGTTCGGGATTGGCGCGCGTGACGTCGGTCATCGGCGTCTCGATCACGCCCGGCGCGAGCGCGTTGACGCGGATGCCATCCGGCGCCAGGTCGAGCGCGAGCGACTGCGTGAGCATCTTCACCGCACCCTTCGACGCCGAATAGCCGAGCGACCCGCCCTGCGCGATGAAGGCCGCGCCCGAGGCGATGTTGACGATGCAGCCGCGGGTGCGACGCAGCGCAGGCAGCCACGCATGCACGGTGTTGAAGGCGCCGAACAGGTTGACGTCGAAGGTGCGGTGGATGTTGGCCTGCGCGCGCGGGCTGTCGATGCCCTCGCGGATGATCACGCCCGCGTTGTTGACCAGCGTGTCGATGTCGCCGGCCGTGTCCGCCACGGCGGCGGCCAGCGCCTTGCAGGCGTCGGCATCGGCCACGTCCAGCGCATAGGCCCAGCCCTCCACGCCGGCGGCGCGCACCGCATCGAGCGTGCCGGTGCAGGCGTCGCTGCGCAGGTCGGTGACGATCACGCGCGCACCGGCCTGCGCGTAGGCGATGGCGATCGCGCGGCCGATGCCGCTGGCGGCGCCGGTCACGAGTGCGAGGCGGCCGGCCAGAAGGCCGGGCGTGGGCGGCAACGCCGCGGGCAGTGCGGAAGCCATGGCGCGCGTACTCAGGCCGATGCCGCCGCGCGGCGTTGCCGGCGCGTGGCGAGGTAGGCGTAGAACTGGCCGACGAGCCCCTTGCGGAACAGCATGACGACCACGACGAACACGGCGCCCTGGATGATCAGCACCCATTCGGCGAAGGACGCGAGGTAGTTCTCCATCGTCACGATGACGATCGAGCCGATCACCGGGCCGAGCAGCGTGTGCATGCCGCCGACGATGCAGATCAGCAGCGCCTCGCCCGAGGTCGTCCACTGCACGTCGGTCAGTGACGCCAGCTGGAACACCAGCACCTTGAGCGAGCCCGCCAGGCCCGCGAGCGCGGCCGACAGCACGAAGGCGACCAGCTTGTAGCGGTTGACGCGGTAGCCGAGCGACTGCGCGCGCGGCTCGTTGTCGCGGATGGCGCGCAGGACCTGGCCGAAGGGCGAATGCACCACGCGGTGGATCACCCAGAAGCCGAAGCAGATCATCGCGGCGACGAAGTAGTAGAGCGTGTTCGCGTCGGCCAGCGACAGCAGGCCCAGCACCTGCGGCCGCGGGATGTTCTGGATGCCGTCCTCGCCGCCGGTGAAGGGCATGCGCAGCGCGATGAAGTACACGAGCTGCGCGAAGGCCAGCGTGATCATCGAGAAGTAGATGCCCGAGCGCCGGATCGCCAACAGGCCGGTGATCAGCCCGACCGCCGCAGCCGCAACCACGCCCGCGAGGATGCCGGCGGCGCCGTCCCAGCCCCACACCTTGACCGCATGCGCGGTGACGTAGCCGGCCGCGCCGTAGAACATCGCGTGGCCGAAGGACAGCAGGCCGACATAGCCGACCAGCAGGTTCACCGACGCCGCCAGCAGCGCGAAGCACATCAGCTTCATCAGGAACATCGGGTACACGACGAAGGGCGCGATCGCGGTGAGCGCGATGGCGGCGGCCAGCAGGATGGCCTGGGTGCGTCGATCGAAATAGTCCATGGCGTCCGTGTCTTTCTATGCGGCGCGGCCGAACAGGCCGTGGGGTCGGACGGCCAGCACGAGGATCATCACGACGAAGATGACGACGCCCGCGCCGTCGGGGTAGATGAGCTTGGTCAGGCCTTCGATGGCACCGAGGCCGAAGCCGGTGATGATCGAGCCGAGGATCGAGCCCATGCCGCCGATCACCACCACCGCGAACACCACGATGATCAGGTTCGAGCCCATCAGCGGACTCACCTGGTAGATCGGCGCGGCCATCACGCCGCTGAGGCCGGCAAGCCCGACGCCGAGGCCGTAGGTCAGCATCAGCATGCGCGGCACGTTGATGCCGAAGGTGCGCACCAGCGGCGCGTTCTCGTTGGCCGCGCGCAGGTAGGCGCCGAGCTTGGTCTTCTCGATGAAGAACCAGGTGCCGAGGCAGACCGCGAGCGCCGCCACGATGACCCACACGCGGTACATCGGCAGGAAGGTCACGCCGACGTCGAGGCCACCCGACAGCGGGTTCGGGTACGGCTGGCCGCTCACGCCGAACTGCAGGCGGAACGCGCCTTCCATCAGCAGCGCGACGCCGAAGGTCAGCAGCAGCGCATAGACATGGTCCAGCGCATAGAGCCGCCGCAGCATCAGCCGCTCGAACACGATGCCGAACGCGGCAACGACCAGCGGCGCGATGACCAGCGCCGGCCAGTAGCCGATGCCGAAGTACTCCAGCAGGCCCCAGGCGACGAAGGCCCCGAGCATGTACTGCGCGCCGTGGGCGAAGTTCACCACGTGCAGCAGCCCGAAGATGATCGACAGCCCGAGGCTCATGAGCGCGTAGAAGGCGCCGTTGATCAGGCCGACCATCAGTTGCCCGATCAGTGCGGCCCAGGGGATTCCGAATAACCCGTCCATCGTGGTGTGTGTCCTGTGTTCCTGTGTGCTGCGTTGGATGCGTGGCGCTCAGAGTCCCAGCAGGGACTCGACGCGGGCGCGTTGGTCGTCGAGTTCGTCGCGCCGGAAATGCGCCGCGACCTGGCCTTCCTCGATCACGTAGAAGCGATCGGCCAGGCGCGACGCGAAGCGGAAGTTCTGCTCCACCATCAGCACCGTGAAGCCGCGCTCGCGCAGCACGCCGATGGTCTGGCCGATGCGCTCGACGATCACCGGTGCCAGCCCTTCGGTCGGCTCGTCGAGCAGCAGCAGCTTGGCGCCGGTGCGCAGGATGCGCGCGATCGCCAGCATCTGCTGCTCGCCGCCCGACAGCCGCGTGCCGGGGCTGTTCCGCCGCTGCAGCAGGTTCGGGAACAGCGTGTAGATCTCGTCGACGCTGAGCCCGCCGGGCTGCAGCACCGGCGGCAGCATCAGGTTCTCTTCGGTCGTGAGGCTCGCGAAGATGCCGCGCTCCTCCGGGCAATAGGCCATGCCGAGCCGCGCGATGGCTTCCGGCGGCAGGCCGGTGGTCGAGGTGCCGTTGATGCGGATCTCGCCCTCGCGGCGCGCCAGCAGACCCATCAGCGCACGCAGCGTGGTGGTCTTGCCCGCGCCGTTGCGCCCGAGCAGGCAGACCACCTCGCCCTCGCGCACCTCGAGGTCGATCTTCTGCAGCGCGAGCGTC
>CAIQMJ010000416.1 GCA_903872875.1 uncultured Variovorax sp. | reverse complement strand
GTTCTGATCGCAACTCCGATCGGCATTGCAGCCGGCACCTACCTCGCCGAATACGCCCGTCACACCAAACTGGGCGCAACCATCCGCTTCGTCAACGACATTCTGCTGTCGGCACCATCGATCGTGATCGGCCTCTTTGTCTACGAGTTGATGGTTCGACAGATGGGGCATTTCTCCGCGTTGGCTGGTGCCGTGGCACTCTCGTTCATCGTCTTGCCCGTGGTGGTGAGAACTACCGACGAGATGCTGCAGCTGGTGCCATCCACGATGCGAGAGGCGGCGCTGGCATTGGGTATCCCGCAGTGGAAGGTCATCCGCCAAGTACTGTACCGAGCGGCCCTGTCCGGGATCATCACGGGCGTGCTGCTCGCGATCGCGCGCATCTCCGGTGAGACCGCACCGCTGCTCTTCACGGCGCTGAACAACCAGTACTGGACGAACGATCTGACGCAGCCCATGGCCAATGTGCCGGTCGTGATCTTCCAATACGCACTCAGTCCCTACGAGTTCTGGCATTCGCTCGCCTGGGCCGGCGCCTTCGTGGTGACGATCCTGGTCCTCGTGCTGGGACTGGTATCGCGCGGCCTTCTGCTTTCCAGGAAAACCCATGATTGAAACCACCGCGACGCGCGTGAGCGCGCACCGACCGACCTTCCAGCAGCCGACCTCGCCAGCGAAGATCGAGACGCGCAATCTGAATTTCTTCTACGGCGACTCGCATGCCGTCAAAGACGTCAATCTGACGCTTCGTGAAAAGCGCGTCACCGCGCTGATCGGGCCTTCTGGCTGCGGCAAGTCCACGCTGCTCAGAATCTTCAACCGTATCTATGCGGTCTACCCCAAGCAACGTGCCGAGGGCGAGGTGCTTCTCGACGGGAAGAACATCCTGTCGAAGGACTATTCGATCAACCGGCTTCGCACGAAAGTCGGCATGGTCTTCCAGAAGCCCGTGCCATTTCCGATGTCGATCTACGACAACGTCGCCTATGCCATTCGGCACTACGAGAGCCTGTCGCGCGTGGACATGGATCAGCGAGTGGAAGAAGCGCTGCGCGCGGGCGCGATCTGGGACGAGGTGAAGGACAAGCTCAAGCAGAGTGCCCTCGGCCTGTCCGGTGGTCAGCAACAACGCCTGTGCATCGCTCGCGCTGTCGCCTTGAAGCCGGAAGTGCTGTTGCTCGACGAACCGACGTCGGCACTCGACCCCTTGTCGACCGCCAAGATCGAGCAGCTGATCGATGAACTCAAGACGCGGTATACGTTGCTCATCGTGACGCACAACATGCAACAGGCCGCGCGGGTTTCGGACTTCACCGGCTTCATGTTCCTCGGCGAGATGGTCGAGTACGGCGCGACCGACGAACTGTTCTTCAAGCCAGCAAAGAAGCAGACCGAGGACTATGTCACCGGCCGCTTCGGTTGATGCACTCACCTTCAGAGTCAACATGAACACCCCTCACATTGTCAAAGCATTCGATCTCGAGCTCACCACTCTGACCAGCAGCATCGGGGCAATGGGCGACTTCGCGGGCAGTCAGTTCACCGATGCAGTGCAGGCTCTGTTGCACGGCGACCGGGTGCTGGCCGAGCGCGTGATCGAGCAGGACCGACAGGTCGATGCGCTTCGTCGCGACCTGTCTGCTTCAGCGGCCATGGTGATTGCCAAGCGACAGCCGCTCGCCGGCGACCTGGACGAGGTGCTGGCGGACTTCAGGATCGTCGAAGACCTGGAGCGCATTGGCGATCTTGCGAAGAACATCGCCAAGCGCGCCATCGCGATCACCGGCACTCAGTTTCCCGAAGATCTGGTGCAAAGTCTGGAGCGGCTTTCCGAACTCGCTTCGCAGCAGCTGAGCAACGCACTGAAGACGTTTCTGGCGCGGGATGCCGAACAGGCGATGGTGGTGCGCGAGCAGGATGAGGCAATCGACGAGCTGCACACGGTGGTGTTCCGCGATCTGGTCTCGCGCATGGGCGCCGACCCGTCGCAAGTGATCGGCTTCGTGCATCTGCTGTTCTGCGCAAAGAACATCGAGCGCATCGGTGATCACGCAACCCATATCGCCGAAGCCGCATACGTCACAGTGACGGGCCACCGCCCTGAAGCGGAACGCCGCCGGCTCGATCAGAGCAGTTCGGTCAAGAGCGCAGAAGCCGCAGAGGGAAGCTGATCGGGGGGCCTTGCCGCAGTCGCACCGCGGGCCCTGTCAGCCAGGGAACTCCACGCCGGAGTACGACAGCACCCCCATCAGGACGCCGGTGACGGCCAGAAAGCTCACCCACAGCAGCCATTCCCGGCCGCTGCGGCGGCTGACCAGCCACATGGCGAGCACTCCCGCACAAATGCATCCGAAGTAGAGCGAAAGAGCGAAGAGCCTATCAAGCATATTTCGACACCTCCGGATTCATGGAATCGATTCCGAAGGCTACTTCATCTTGAGAATCCACGTCACGAGTGCTTTCACGTCGGCATCCGACACTTGGGAATTCGGTGGCATGGGGACTGAACCCCAAACGCCGGAGCCACCTTTTTTGACCTTGGCAATGAGCTTGTCGGTCGCGTCTTTGTCGCCTGCGTATTTCGCAGCGATGTCCT
>CAIQMJ010000415.1 GCA_903872875.1 uncultured Variovorax sp. | reverse complement strand
TGTGCAGGTAGGCCAGGTTCAGCGTGGCGAGCTGGCGCACGACGTAGGTGAAGAGCGCCTGCGCGTCCGGGTCGTGCACATCGTTGGCGGGCGTCACGGGCGACAGGCGAATGCCGGTCTTGCCGCCGCCGATGGCGTCGACCACCGCACGCGTCACCTCGAGCAGCAGACGTGCCCGGTTCTCGATGCTGCCGCCGTAGTCGTCGGTGCGCTGGTTGCTGCCGGTCTTCAGGAACTGGTCGAGCAGGTAGCCGTTGGCGCCGTGGATCTCGACGCCGTCGAAGCCCGCGGTCTCGACCGCGTTGCGTGCGGCCGCGGCGTAGGTGTGGACGATGCCCGGGAGTTCGCCGGCATCGAGCGCGCGGGGCTTCGAGGTCTCGACGAAGGTCGGGACGCCGTTCTCGATCAGCACGGTCTTGGTGTTGGCCGCGATGGCCGAGGGTGCGACCGGTGCGCCGCCGTCCGGCTGCAGGCTGGTGTGCGAGACGCGGCCGACGTGCCAGAGCTGCGTGACGATCTTGCCGCCGGCTGCATGCACGGCATCGGTCACGTGCTTCCAGGCATCGAGCTGCTCCGTGCCGTACAGGCCGGGCACGTCGGCATAGCCCTGGCCCTGGTGGCTGATGGCGGTGGCTTCGCTGATCAGCAGGCCGGCGCTGGCGCGTTGTGCGTAGTAGGTGGCAGCGATGTCCGGCGGTATGGCGTTCGGCGAGCGGTTGCGCGTGAGCGGGGCCATCACGATGCGGTTGGCGAGTTGCAGGTCGCCGGCTTGGACGGGATCGAAGAGGGTGGGCATCGGTGTTTCTCTATGGGGTGGGGGGTCGGGGTGCGCAAGCCTAAGCGCCGCCGCACAAACCTGCTGTCGCAAGGTTGTCGGAGTTTTGCTATGCGCCGGCGCGGATGAGGCCCGAGGCACCCGATGCCGGCCTGGGTCAGAATGATTGCGCATGACAAGACCGCTCTCCCGCTCTTCTTCCGCTGCGCCGCAGGACTCGCCGTGGCGGGTCTTCGGCCTCGCGCTCGGGCTGTCGATGGGCGCGGCGATCTCGCTGGGCATCACCCGCTTTGCGTATGGGCTGCTGCTGCCGCCGATGCGCGCCGACCTGGGCTGGAGCTACACGCTGGCCGGCGGCATGAACACGGCGAATGCCGCCGGCTACCTTCTGGGCGCCTTGATGACGCCTGCCCTGATACGGCGTGTCGCGCCGGCCCGGTTGCTGGTCGTCGGTGCGCTGCTCGCGAGCCTCTTCATGGCCGCCAGCGGCTTCTTCAGCGCGGCGCCCTCGTTGCTGGTGCAGCGGTTGTTGGCGGGCGTGGCGAGCGCCTGGGTGTTCGTCGCGGGCGGATTGCTGGCGGCACGGTTGGGCGCGCAGCATCCGTCCCGCATGGGCCTTCTGCTGGGCGTCTATTACGGCGGCACTGGTTTCGGCATCCTGCTGTCGGCATTGCTGGTGCCGCATGTGCTGCATGCCGCGGGAGGCCGCCTGCACGGCTGGGCATGGGCGTGGTGGGCCCTGGCCATCGCCAGCGGGTTGGCGACGGCGTGGCTCGCGCTGGCGGCCCGAGGGCTGCAGTCCGGACCGACGGCTGCGGCCGCACCGACCGCCGCCGGGGCGGCCGCAGCCGTCGTGCCTGCGGAAGCACCACTGCGGCGTTTCGGCTGGGCGCTGGCGGGCTATGCGTTGTTTGGTGCGGGGTACATCGGCTACATGACCTTTGTGATCGCGTTGCTGCGGGAGCAGGGCGCGAGCGGCGTCGGCATCACCTGGTTCTATGCCCTGCTGGGCCTGGCCTGCATCGTGTCTTCGCGTCTCTGGGCAGGCCTGCTCGATCGGCACCGGGGCGGCAGGCCGCAGGCGGTGTTGAATGCGCTGCTGGGTGTTGCGACGCTGCTGCCAGTGCTGAGCCACGCCTGGCCGGTCGCGCTGGTTTCGGGGCTGATGTTCGGCGGTGTCTTCCTGTCCGTGGTCGCGTCGACCACGGCGCTCGTGCGGCACAACCTGCCGCCCGCGCAATGGGCGACGGGCATCAGCGCCTTCACGATCGCCTTTGCGCTGGGCCAGATCGTCGGGCCGACCGCGACCGGCTGGATCTCGGATGGTCCCGGCGGCCTGGCGCGCGGCCTGGTGGCGTCCGCGCTGGCGTTGTGGCTCGGCGCGCTACTGGCGGTGCGCCAGCGGCCATTGGTCTGACCACCGAGCCGCGGGCACTGCGCAATAAGTGTGCGCGAGCTCACATGTGTTTTACCTGGTCGCGCTTTCGGCTTTCAACGCGGCCTGCACCGCGGGGCGGCTGCCGACGCGGTCGTGCCATGCCAGCACGGTGGGGAAACCCGCCAGGTCGAGCTTCAGTGCCTTGGCCCAGTTGGTCACGGTGAAGAGGTAGCCGTCGGCCACGCTGAAGTGCTCCCCCATCACGAAGTCCTTGCCGGCAAGCTCCTTCTCGAGCCAGGTGTAGCGCGACATCAGGCGGGTCCGCGAAATGGCCTTGGCGTCTTCGGGCATGGCCGGATTGAACAGCGGGCTGAAGCCCTTGTGCAACTCGGTGCCGATGAAGGTCAGCCATTCCTGCAGGCGGTAGCGCGCCAGCGTGCCGTTGGCGGGCGCCAGGTTCTTCAGCGGTGCCTGGTCGGCGATGTACTGAACGATGGCGGGGCCTTCGCGCAGCAGCGTGCCGTCGTCGAGTTCCAGCAGCGGCACGTAGCCCAGCGGGTTGATGCCGTAGTAGTCCGTGCCGTCGAGCAGCTTGTGGGTCTTGGTGCTGGCGAGCACGGCCTCGAAGGCGATGCCGGCCTCGTGCAGCGCAATGTGGGGGGACAGAGAGCAGGCGCCGGGGGAGTAATACAGCTTCATGTTGTCGGGCTCCGAAGGGATGTCGTTGATGGGTTTTGGAAGGAACGGATCGCACGCGGATGCTAGCCGGTTCGCGCGGCGTTTTTGTCCTACGGCGGCTTGGGCGCGCCGACTATCCGGCCGTTTCTGGCGGCTTTTTAAGCTCGATTCCATTGCGGCGATGTGCCGTTTCAAGGAGATGCGTGATGTTGAAGTACGCGATTATTTTTGCCATCGTGTCGATCGTTGCCGGCGCGCTGGGCTTCGGCGGCGTGGCGGCCGGCGCGGCTGGTATCGCCAAGATCCTGTTCGGCCTGTTCCTGGTTCTGGCCGTGGTGTTCCTGGTGCTTGCTGCACTGGGTGTGGGCGCGGTGCGCAAGGCAATCGACTGATGCAGGGACCGGAACTTCGCTGGCCTCGGGTACGTCCGCTCGGCGTGTTGTTGCAGTCGCCCGCGCATCGCGTGATGCGGGTGCTGCACGTGACCCAGTCGCACTGGCAGTTGCCTGAGCGCAGGGGTCGCCGGTGCGGGCCGGTTCCTTCCGCGGCATCCCATGCCGCCTTCTTGCCTATTCCACGGGTGTGCGCCTTTACCGCAGCCTGATCTCTTTCGATCGATCTTCCCGAGGCTGCGCGCATGGCGTGCAGAAGCGTCGTGCATTTTTCCCATATCGAGACGGTGCTTTCGTACGAGGTCGCGGCGCCGTCGCACCTGCTGCTGAACATCGAAGCCGCGCGCAGCGGCGCTCAGGCATTGATCAGCGAAGACCTCGTCCTGGAACCGCCGGTGCCGATGCAGGCTTTTTGTGACGAGAACAGCGGCAACCGCTTCATCCGGTTCGACGCCGCGCCGGGACCGCTGACGATCCGCTACCGGGCGAGTGTCCAGCGCTCCTTCGCCAGCGTGGCACCCGATCTGCCCGAGGTGCCTGTCAACGAAGTACCGAGCGAGATCCTCCACTACATGATGCCGACCCGGTACTGCGAATCGGACGTCATGGCCCGCGCGGCGCTGCAGCTTTTCGGCGATCTGCCGCAGGGCATCGGCCGGGTACAGGCGATCGTCGACTGGATCCATGACAGCATCACCTACGAGCCCGGCAGCAGCGAGTCGACCACGACGGCACGGGAGGTGTTCGTGCAGAGGGCCGGGGTCTGCCGCGATTTCGCGCATCTGGGCATCACCTTTTGCCGTGCGCTCAACATCCCGGCGCGGCTGGTCGTCGGCTACGTGTATTTCGAGGAACCGCCGCAGGATTTCCACGCGGTGTTCGAGGCCTGGATTGGTGGCCAGTGGGTGTTGTTCGATGCGACACGCATGGCGCCGGTCGACCGATTGGTGCGGGTGGGCACGGGGCGAGATGCGAAGGATGTGGCCTTCTGCACGATCTTCGGTCCGGTGCGCATGACCAACAAGGCGATCACGGTGCGCGAGTACCAGGACGAATCGGCCGCACCGCCGATCGAGCCGAAGGCCACCGGCCTGGTGGTCGGCATCGAGAAGCCGGTGCCGGTGACGCAACTCACGGCGCAAGCGCCGGACGCGGAGGCCGAAGTGGCCAGCGCGGGCCGGGTCGGTCGCGCCGACCCGGCGCTGGGTGCCGCGCACGATGTCGCCGTCAGTGCCGGTTGATGCTATCTAATTGATAGCACTGCCGCAGGCGGCAGTCAGTTCCCACTGGCTTTCGGCGTCGACGGAGATGCCCTCACGGGTTCCGTGGTAGAGGCGGCGGATTAAAATCAGCGCCCCCTCTCCAGCAGAGTCAGCGCTGCGCACGCGAAAAGTGCGCCTCCTCCCCATGCTTTATCCAGAAGAATTCGACGTGATCGTCGTCGGCGGCGGCCATGCCGGCACCGAAGCTGCACTCGCCTCCGCACGAATGGGCGCGAAGACGCTGCTCCTGAGCCACAACATCGAGACGCTCGGCCAGATGAGCTGCAACCCGTCCATCGGCGGCATCGGCAAGGGCCATCTGGTCCGCGAGGTCGACGCGATTGGCGGCGCGATGGCCATCGCCACGGACGAGGCGGGCATCCAGTTCCGCATCCTCAATTCGAGCAAGGGGCCGGCCGTTCGTGCGACGCGTGCGCAGGCCGATCGTGTCCTCTACAAGGCTGCGATCCGGCGCCGGCTTGAGAACCAGCCGAACCTGTCGCTGTTCCAGCAGGCGGTGGATGATCTGATGATCGAGGGCGACCGCGTGGTCGGCGCGGTCACGCAGGTGGGTATTTCCTTTCGCGCGCGGACGGTCGTGTTGACGGCGGGCACTTTTCTGGATGGCCGGATTCATGTCGGTCTGGACAACTACCAGGCGGGCAGGGCGGGGGATCCGCCAGCTGTGAGCCTGTCTGCCCGGCTCAAGGAACTCAAGCTGCCGCAAGGTCGCTTGAAGACCGGCACGCCGCCGCGGCTCGATGGCCGCACCATCGACTTCTCGAAGTGCGTCGAGCAGCCCGGTGACGGCATGCCCGGCGGCACGACCGACGTGATGCCGGTTTTCAGCTTCATGGGAAGCGCCGACATGCATCCACGGCAGATGCCTTGCTGGGTGACCAACACCAATGCGCGCACGCACGAAATCATCCGCTCGGGCTTTGACCGCAGCCCGATGTTCACCGGCAAGATCGACGGCGTCGGCCCGCGTTATTGCCCGAGCGTCGAGGACAAGATCAACCGCTTCGCCGACAAGGAGAGCCACCAGATCTTTCTGGAGCCCGAGGGCTTGACGACCAACGAGTACTACCCCAACGGGATCTCGACCAGCCTGCCTTTCGACATCCAGTACCAACTGGTGCGCTCGATGGTGGGTCTGGAGAACGCGCACATCCTGCGGCCTGGTTATGCGATCGAATACGACTACTTCGACCCGCGAGAACTCAAGAGCAGCTTCGAAACACGTGCTATCCATGGCCTTTTCTTTGCCGGCCAGATCAACGGAACGACGGGGTACGAAGAAGCGGCCGCGCAGGGCATGTTTGCGGGCATCAACGCCGCGCTTCAGTGTCGTGGCGATGTGCCGTGGCTGCCGAGGCGCGACGAGGCATATCTGGGCGTTCTTGTCGACGACCTGATCACGAAGGGCGTAACGGAGCCTTACCGCATGTTCACGAGCCGCGCCGAGTTTCGCTTGCAGCTGCGCGAGGACAACGCGGACATGCGATTGACCGAAGCCGGGCGAAAGCTCGGCCTGGTCGGCGACGCCCAATGGGACGCCTTCTCTCGGAAGCGGGACATTGTTTCACGTGAAACAGAGCGCTTGAGGTCGACTTGGGTGAACCCGCGCAGCCTGCCAGCGTCGGAGTCCGAGCGCGTACTGGGCAAGGCGATCGAGCGCGAATACAACCTGGGCGACTTGCTGCGTCGGCCGGACGTGAGCTATGCGGCGCTCATGTCGCTTGACGGTGGCAAGTACGACAGTGGCGTGGCGCTCGGCGCGGCCGAAATCGAGCAGTTGGAGATTGCGGCCAAGTATTCGGGCTACATCGATCGCCAGCACGACGAAGTTCAGCGCGCGTCGCATTTCGAGAACCTCAAGCTGCCGGATGATTTTGATTACGCTCAGGTGACCGCCTTGAGCTTCGAGGTACGCCAGAAACTCGCGCGCCATCGGCCGGAAACTCTCGGCTTGGCCTCTCGCATCTCCGGCGTTACGCCGGCCGCCATTTCGCTGCTGATGGTGCATCTGCGCAAGGGCGGTCATCGCGCCTTTTCGCGCGAAGCCGCCGATCCAGCCGTCGAACAAGCCAACGCTGCATAGACTGCTGAATGATTGATCAAGCCGCACTGCAACGGGGGGCCGCCGAACTTGGATTGGCGCTCGACGACCGCCAATCCGACCGTCTGCTGGCCTATGGCGCACTTATTCTGAAATGGAACAAGGTCTACAACCTGACGGCCCTGCGCGACCCGGCTTCGGTGCTCACGCACCATCTACTGGACAGCCTTTCAGTGATCGCGCCGCTGCAGCGTGAGCGGCCGGGCAGGGTGAAGCTGTTGGACGTTGGTGCCGGTGCTGGCCTGCCAGGTGTCGTGATTGCGATCCTGCGCGCCGACATCGATGTCAGTTGCCTGGACGCGGTTGCCAAGAAGGCCGCGTTTGTGCAGCAGGTGGCAGCCGAACTGGCGTTGCCGAACCTGCGCGGCGTACATGCACGCGTGGAGGCATTGACGGGTGCATACGATGTGATCAGCTGCCGTGCGTTCGCGTCGCTGCCGGATTTCTACAATGGCTCGTCTCAGCTGCTCGCCGCAGATGGGCTATGGCTCGCAATGAAGGGAAAAATGCCGGCGGATGAGTTGGCCCAATTGCCTGCTGGCGTGAATGTGTTTCACGTGGAACAACTGCGAGTTCCGGGGTTGGACGCTGATCGTTGCATCGTCTGGGCGGGTAAAACCGCCAGCTGAATTCGCGGAAAGGGCTCGTCGCGACCACCTCGCTTAGACTCGATGCTCTCCCATCTTCAGGCACATCCCACATGTTTGGCATCGCTGACTACGGCGCGTTCATCGCTGCCATCGTTCTGTTTCTCCTGATTCCGGTTCCGGGCAATCTCG
>CAIQMJ010000414.1 GCA_903872875.1 uncultured Variovorax sp. | reverse complement strand
TGGTAGCCGTTGAGCTTGGCGATCGCGATGTGGTCCTTGAACTTGCCGGGAAGCGGCTTGTACATCTGATGCAGGATGCCCAAGCCGGTATAGCAGGCGATCACGTTCGGCACGATCAGCCTGAAGCCGTAGATGTCGGTTACTTGTGCGAAGCTGAGCCGCTTTTCCTCCATCTTGCGATAGATGGAATACAGCGTCTTTTCGCGGCCTGCGATGCGCACGGTCATGCCGGCGGCGGTAAAGGCGGTCTCGAGTTCGCGTTGTACCTTCTGGATCAGGTCGCGACGGCGTCCACGAGCCTTGGCCACAGCCTTGGCGAGGATTGCATAACGCCATGGCCGCAGGTAGCGGAACGAGAGTTCCTGCAGTTCGCGGTATGTCTGGTTCAGCCCGAGGCGATAGGAGATCGGGGCATAGATCTCCAGCGTCTCGCTGGAGATGCGCGCCCACTTCTCGCGAGGTGCGTCGGACAGCGTGCGCATGTTGTGCGTGCGGTCCGCGAGCTTGACAAGGATCACGCGGACGTCGCGTGCCAT
Source organism: uncultured Variovorax sp. (assembly GCA_903872875.1). Taxonomy (GTDB): domain Bacteria; phylum Pseudomonadota; class Gammaproteobacteria; order Burkholderiales; family Burkholderiaceae_C; genus Variovorax. The sequence goes on along the minus strand of CAIQMJ010000414.1, from coordinate 8,510 downwards.
GGCCAGCAGCATCTTGCGGAAGGACTCGGCCTGGTTCTCTTCGCGCGTATCGAACTGGAGCTTGTCCAGCTTGGTCAGTCCGTCGACGAGTTCGGCGACCGGTGCGCCGAAGCGTTCGATCAGCTCGGACTTGGTGACGCCGCAGTCCTCAATCGCGTCATGCAGCAGTGCGGCCATCAGCGCCTGGGCGTCGAGCTTCCACTCGGCGCATTGCGCTGCGACAGCGATTGGATGCGTGATGTAGGGCTCGCCGCTGTTGCGTAGCTGGCCGAGGTGCGCCTCATCGGCGAAGCGATAGGCGCGGCGCACGAGATCGGTGTCTTCCGGACTCAGGTAGTCGAGCCGCGCCGTGAGTGCCGCGAAGCTCGCAGCCGCAGCGTTGAGCGCCGCCGGACTGGGGCGGGGCGTGCCGCGAGGGGCGTTGGACTGGGGCTTGGCGACCGCGCTCATGTCTGCCACTTTAGCGTGGCTCTCGTGAAGGGGTATTCAAGGATAAAAAAAGCACCGCGTCGCGGTGCTTTTTGTTGTGGGGCTGCGTCAATCAGCCGGGTACTTTCTTGAGCATTTCGATGCCGATCTTGCCTTCGGCAATCTCGCGCAGTGCGGTCACGGCGGGCTTGTTCTTGCTCTCGATCTTGGGCGCATGACCCTGGCTCAGCATGCGTGCCCGATACGTCGCGGCAAGCACGAGCTGGAAACGGTTGGGGATGTGAACGAGGCAGTCTTCGACGGTGATGCGGGCCATAGGTCTTTCGCGTGAGTGCTGTGAGCGGGATATCGTCAGGGGATGTTCAGCGCGGCAAAGGTATCTGCACGAGCTCGGCGCTGGGCCGAATACCGGAGCCGCTGAGCGTGGACAATTGCCTTCAGGTCAAATAACGCCCGCTCAAATAACTCGTTGATTATAACGAAGTCGAATTCGCTGGAGCGTGCCATCTCGGTTGCGGCATTCTGCAGGCGTAGTTCGATGACGGCGGCGCTGTCCTCTCCGCGGCGCTCGAGCCGCGAGCGCAGTTCTTCCCAGCTCGGCGGCAGGATGAAAATCAGCACTGCGTTCGCAAACGTCTTACGGATCTGGATCGCGCCCTGGAAATCGATTTCGAGGATCACATCCGCGCCCTGAGACACGCGTTCCTCGATCGCCTTCTTCGAGGTGCCGTAGCGTTGTCCATGCACATGGGCCCATTCAACGAACGCATCAGCCTCCACCAGTGCGTCGAACTCGGGGTGCGAGGCGAAGAAGTATTCGCGTCCGTGCTTTTCCTGGCCACGCGGTGGCCGGGTGGTATGCGATACCGAAGGTTGAACCGCAGAGTCGAGCTCCATGAGCGCCTTCACGAGGCTCGATTTGCCTGCCCCGCTTGGCGCTGCCACGACGAAGATGTTGCCTGGGTAGTCCATGGGTTGCTCTATTCGATGTTCTGGACTTGCTCGCGCATCTGTTCGATCAGCACCTTCATGTCGACACCGATCCGTGTGAGCTCCAGGGCCGCCGATTTCGAGCCGAGCGTATTGGCTTCGCGATGCAGTTCCTGGATGAGGAAGTCGAGCCGTTTGCCGATCTCGCCGCCTTTCTTGACCAGGCGCCCGATTTCGTCGAGGTGCGATCCCAGGCGAGTGAGTTCTTCCGCCACGTCGATGCGGATCGCGAATGCGGTCGCTTCGGTCAGGGCTCGGTCTTGCGCCGCCTCGGGCAGGGTGCCGCCGGTCAGGCCCATGGCTTCCTGCCAACGCTCGAGGAATCGCGTGCGCTGCTGTTCAACCAGTTGCGGCACAAGGGGCTCCGCCTGGATCGCCAGCTTGCGCAACTGCGCGAGGTGATCGTTGAGCATCGTTGCAAGACGTGCGCCCTCGCGTTCCCGTGCAGCCATCAGGCTGGCGAGTGCCTTCTCCGTGACTTCGAGCAGAGCCCCACTCCAGTCGCCGCGCGCCGTGGTGTCGCCGCCGGCCAACCGCAAGATGTCGGCAACGCTCAGTTCGCGCGCGCCCGGCAGCCATGCGCGGATGCCGTCCTGCAGTCCGTTCAGGCGCTGCAGCAGCTTGGTCGAAGGTTCGGCGATGCCGGCCTGCGCTGTACTTTCGATCGCCGCGCGAAGTTCGACCTTGCCGCGCTTGAGCTTGGCAGTGAGCAGTTCCCGCAACGCGGGTTCGTGCTGCCGTAGCTCTTCCGGCAGCTTGAACGTCAAGTCGAGAAACCGGCTGTTGACCGATCGGATTTCGATGCCGAGCCGGGCCGTGGAAACGGGTCTTGACTCGGTGTCGGGGGGGCTTGCAACGGGGCCGTTCTGGCCGCTGGCATAGCCGGTCATGCTGTAAACTGGCATTTCGCCTCGCTGAGATGTGTTTGCTTGCGCCGAGGCGACGGCACTGCGTTCGCTTGCCGACCCATCGCCTTCGGGCGAAACTCCCTGATTATGTCAAAGGTCAAGCCGTCGCCCTTGCTGCCGGAAACGGTCATCGGCGGTTACTGCATCGTGCGGCGGATTTCGTCGGGCGGTTTCGGGATCGTTTACCTGGCCATGGATCCCCATGGTCAGCCGGTCGCAATCAAGGAATACCTCCCCGCGTCGCTCGCATCGCGCGAGTCAGGGCAACTCGCGCCCCAGATTGCGCCCGAGAAGGTCTCGCTCTACCGTCTCGGCCTGAAGAGCTTCTTCGAGGAAGGCCGATCGCTGGCACAGATCTCGCACGCCTCGGTGGTCAGCGTGCTCAATTTCTTTCGCGAGAACGAAACCGTCTACATGGTGATGAACTATCTGGAAGGTGCCACGCTGCAGGACTTCATCGTTACCGCGCGCGATCTCAAGAGACCGAAGGTATTGCGCGAGTCGACCATCCGGTCGCTGTTCGACGAGATACTTCGCGGCCTGCGCATCGTCCATCAGCACAAGATGCTGCATCTGGACATCAAGCCCGCCAACATCTTCGTGACCGACGACGACCGCGCGGTGCTGATCGACTTCGGTGCAGCGCGCGAAGTGCTGTCGAAGCAGGGCGACTTCGTGCGCCCGATGTACACGCCTGGTTTTGCCGCTCCGGAAATGTATCGGCGCGACACCTCGATGGGGCCCTGGACCGACATCTATGCGATCGGCGCCTGCATCTATGCCTGCATGCTTGGCCATCCGGCGGCAGATGCGCCTCAGCGCCTCGAAAAAGATCGGTTGGGGCTGTCGCTTTCCCGTCTGCGCGGCTTCTATTCCGACGACATGATCGAGACCGTCGAATGGTGCATGGCAATCGATCCGCTTGCGCGGCCGCAGTCGGTCTTCGCGCTGCAGAAGGAACTCGCCCGCGAGGGGGAGCGCCGCTACACCAAGCTGTCGGTCGGTGAAAAGGTGCGACTGTCGATCGACAGCATCCGCTCGAGCGAGCGCAGAGTCTTGCCGAAGGCCGTCGTGCCGACCACGCGTGCAATCTGATGCATGCGTGCCGTATCAGGTTTTCATTGCGCCGGATCGATCGTTCCAGTGGACGGGCCAGATCGATTGCCGGCGCCTCGCCCGGATCTGCTGCAATGGCGTTGCGCCAAGGTGATGTCGGACGGATCGCGCTCGAACGGGCGCAGTCCGGCGCAGTGGACAATGGCGGCGGCGTCTCGGCTGCTGCTGCGAGCGAGGGGCGTTATGGCGTCCATCACCCCTGCCGACATGCGATCGACTGCGACCGCGCCGGTCTTGGCGAGAAAGCCCTCGATTCGATCGCAAAGGTCCACGAATGCGATTCGCCGATCGGTCGAGCGCCGGGCCCGAGTTCCTTCAACCGTTTTCTTCCCTATTCCCATGACAGTTTTCATTCGCAGCGGCGACCGCGCCGTAGACCAGTTGCGCGCCGTGCGCATCACCCGCGGTTTCACCATCCATGCCGAAGGCTCCGTGCTCATCGAGTTCGGCCAGACGCGCGTGCTCTGCACCGCATCGGTCGAAGAAAAGGTGCCGCCGCACAAGAAGGGCAGTGGCGAGGGCTGGGTCACGGCCGAGTACGGCATGCTGCCGCGCGCCACGCATACCCGCAGCAGCCGCGAAGCTGCCAAGGGCAAGCAGACCGGCCGTACCCAGGAAATCCAGCGCCTGATCGGCCGCTCGATGCGCGCCGTGTTCGATCTGCAGGCGCTGGGCGAGCGCACCATCCACCTCGACTGCGACGTACTGCAGGCCGACGGCGGCACGCGCACCGCGGCCATCACCGGCGCCTTCGTGGCGGCGCAGGACGCGGTCGACAAGCTGCTGGCTGCCGGCAAGATCGCCGCGTCGCCGATCCGTGGCCCCGTTGCTGCCATCTCGGTGGGCATCGTGCAGGGCACGCCGCTGCTCGATCTCGAGTACATCGAAGATTCGGCCTGCGACACCGACATGAACGTCGTGATGACCGGCGCTGGTCATTTTGTCGAGGTGCAGGGCACGGCCGAGGGCGCCGCGTTCTCTCGCGCCGAGATGGACATGCTGCTCGGCTTGGCCGAGAAGGGCATCGGCGAATTGATCGCGCTGCAGACGCAGGCGCTGGCAGGGTGACGCCGTGAAGCTCGTTCTCGCATCGAACAACGCCGGCAAGCTGGCCGAACTGCAGGTGCTCTTCGCGCCGCTCGGCGTCGAACTCGTGCGCCAGTCCGAGCTCGGCGTGGGCGAGGCCGAGGAGCCGTTCCGCACTTTCGTCGAGAACGCGCTGGCAAAGGCGCGCCACGCCGCGGCTGCCACCGGCCTGCCGGCCATCGCAGACGATGCCGGCCTGTGCGTCGATGCCTTCGGCGGCCTGCCCGGCGTCGACACCGCCTACTACGCGACGCAGTTCGGCTATCCGAAGGGCGACGCCAACAACGTGCGCGCGCTGCTCGAGCAGATGGCGCAGGTCGACGATCGCCGTGCCGCGCTGGTCAGCACGCTGGTCGCGCTGCGCAGCGCGGACGACCCGGAGCCGTTGATCGCGGTCGGCCGCGCCGCGGGCGAGATCACGCGCGAGCCGATCGGCGACAACGGCTTCGGCTTCGATCCCGTGATGTTCCTTCCCCAATTCGGCCAGACATTCGCGCAGTTGCCGGCCGACGTGAAGAACGCCAACAGCCACCGCGGCCAGGCCGCGCGCGCCATGCTGGCGCTGATGCGGGAACGCTGGCTGTGAGCGTGATCGTCCCGATCATCAGCGCAGGCGAGGGCGAAAGCGGCGGCGCCGCGCATGCGAACGACGTGCTGCATCTGATGCGGCCCGGTCCATTGCAACTCAGCGCCCTGCCGCCGCTGTCGCTCTACGTGCATCTGCCGTGGTGCCTGCGCAAGTGCCCGTACTGCGATTTCAATTCGCACGAGTGGCGTGCCGGCGGCGACTCGCTGCCCGAGCAGCGGTACCTCGATGCGCTGGTGGCCGACCTCGATGCCGCGCTGCCGCTGATCTGGGGGCGCACCGTCCACACCATCTTCATCGGTGGCGGCACGCCGAGCCTGTTCTCGCCTGCGGCGATCGACCGGCTGCTTGGCGACCTGCGCGCCCGCCTGAAGCTCGCGCCCGACTGCGAGATTTCGCTCGAGGCCAACCCCGGCACCTTCGAGCGCGATCGCTTTCGCGACTATCGCGCGGCGGGCGTCACGCGGCTGTCGGTCGGCGTGCAGAGCTTCAACGACGAGCACCTGAAAGCGCTGGGCCGCGTGCACGATCGCGCCCAGGCCATCGCGGCGGTCGAGGAGGCTGCGAGCGCGTTCGACACCTTCAACATCGACCTGATGTATGCGTTGCCGGGCCAGACGCCGGCGCAGCTTGACGAGGACCTCGACCAGGCGCTGGCGCTGCAGCCGCCGCACCTGTCGGTCTATCACCTCACGATCGAGCCCAACACCTACTTCGCCAAGTTCCCGCCGGTGGTGCCGGAAGACGACACGGCCTACGCGATGCTCGATCGGCTGACCGAGCGCACCGCGCTGCAGGGCTTCGAACGCTACGAGGTGTCGGCGTATGCGCGCGAAGGGCATCGCTGCGCGCACAACCAGAACTACTGGCAGTTCGGCGACTACCTCGGCATCGGCGCCGGCGCGCACAGCAAGCTGAGCTTTGCACACCGCGTGGTGCGGCAGGTGCGCTTTCGCGATCCAGGCCGCTACATGGACAACGCGTTGGCCGGCGCCGCCGTGTCACAGAGCGATGAAGTACCCCTTGCCGATCTTCCGTTCGAATTCATGCTCAACGCGCTGCGCCTGACACACGGTTTTTCGCTCGCGCAATTCGGCGAGCGCACCGGACTGGCGATCACGTCGATCCAGCGCGGGCTGGATGAGGCGGAGCGCAAGGGACTGCTGGCGCGCGATCTGCGCCACGTATGGCCGACCGAGCGCGGGCTCGACTTCCTGAGCGATCTGCAGACGATCTTTCTGCCGGACGCGTAGCGGCGAAGGCGTCTGGCCGGCGATAGAATCGCCAGCCTGCTCGCTGCAACGCAACGGTGAGCAGCCTCCGGAGATTTGGGTGAGTGGTTTAAACCAGCAGTCTTGAAAACTGCCGACGGGCAACCGTCCGTGAGTTCGAATCTCACAGTCTCCGCCAATTATCGATGTCCTCCATCGACACTCGGCCAGTTCGATTCCCTTACCCATCCATGTACCCATCCGCCGGCAGTGCGACTGGGTGAGGCCCGGCGAGCCGAAGTGGCAATAAGCCTGGCACGACTGCCTACATCATTCCCTTCTCCGCGGTTCCGCGACAGGGGCAGATGGTTCGTACGATTTGAGGCCTTCGTCGGCAGTCAATATTTGAACGTGGAAGCGAGCGCTTGCATAGTATTCGGCGACCGCCTTTATAGTCGCGTCGCCGATGCTCATTGATGCGGCTGCGAGTGGTGGCCATTCGGTCGCGAGGGTTTTGAGGGCTTCCGTATCCCAAAGCACAGACTGTTCGCTGAATGCGGCCCATGGGCTTTTCGAGTCGGCGGCGGCAGCAAGATGTTGGCCCAATGTAGCGGCCAGCGCGAACCGGTCGCCCGCACACTGAGCGATGTGGTTGCCAGTTTCGATCAAAGTGGCGATAGGTAGTACGAACGTGCTTCCTTGTGCCTCTTCAGCCTTCAATAGGGCGTCGATGCGTCCGTGGTCCCAGAGATCCGCAGTGGGGCCAGCGGTCTCCTTTCCGGGAACCTGCAGCCAGCAGCAGAGCACTGACGTGTCCAATACGAGCACCCGACTAGCCATCGCTGTTCTCGGCGGCTGCAGCGAAGTCGAACGCCTGCTGAAAGGACTGTTCGATCAGGCCCTTGCTGGACAGCCGGCCAAGGGAGCCCTGTGCCAGAAGCTTCGGAAGTTGTTTGATGTCCTCTAGAAGCGTGAGCTCGCTATTGCCGCTCTTCGGATCGCGGTGCGCGACCGTAATGAACGCGACCATGCTTGGCCCCATCGCATCAAGAAGAGCTGGATTGTGCGTGGTCGCCAGGACGTCGACCTTTCTCTGCGCTCCAACGGTCTTCAGCATGTCGAGCAACATATTCGCTCTCGACGGATGTAGTCCGTTGTCAACCTCCTCGATAACGAGAAGGCTGCCCGCTGGTCGAGTGAGCAGAGCTGTCAATATCGCCAGGAATCGCAACGTACCGTCTGACATTCCGCGGGCATCGACAGTTGGCGGCTCACCGTGTCCAATCCAGTTTTCCTCGCTGTACAACATCGCATCGGAATTGAACTTGCCGACGGTTTCCGCGTACACACGTTGAATGTCTCGTTCGGGAAGCTTGCTGGCATATTTGGTCAGCACCTCCTCAATTTCTTTTTGCTTGGGCGTGGGCAGGGCTGCAATGACACCCGCGATATTCTTGGCGTCAGAGTCAAGCTTGTCCGCCAACGGCGAATAACCTCGCATATGGGAAGGGATCGGATCTAGGATGAATATCTCGCGAAGCGAGCCCACCACTTCACCGATCCCGTCCTGAATCTCTTGCCGAAGCTTTTGGCCGACCAATTGAAACAGGAGCGGTTGTGTTCTACCGAGTTCGCGGCGCGTACCCTGCTTTTCGTTGTAGAGGCGGGCGACTATGGTAGGGGCAGAATCCGCGCACGGATCGGTGCGAAAAAGCTTGATTGTTCCAACAGCCGATCGTCGCTTGCCGTCCTTGCCAAGCCGATACCTCGTCCGAATCAGCTGTTCTGCGGCAACCTCGCATCGCGAATCAGATATGCGACATTCCAGTCGATAGTGATAGTCCGTCAGGTCGTCAGCACGGCAAACGGCCGCAAGGGAAAAGTCGGAACCGGGTCGCCGTGCGGCCCACTCGACGCCGCCTCGCAAGGCTGACAGCGCCCCATCTCCCTGTAGTGCTGAAGTTAGCAATGCGCCGCCCGCAATTCGGTTCAGAAAGGCAAGGGCGTCAAGCGCATTGGACTTTCCACTGGCGTTGGTGCCGATGATCACCGTAAGCGGGTCGAGCTGAAGCTCCGATTTCTCGTAACTCTTCCAATCTTCAAGTTCCAGCTGCGTGATCATAGTGTTTCGGTTCTGATCGCTCTTTGACAGTCTGCGCTTAATCGCAGCGGGTGCAAAAGTCG
>CAIQMJ010000413.1 GCA_903872875.1 uncultured Variovorax sp. | reverse complement strand
GAGCGCCGTCGGACCCCTCACCTGGAAGCACCGGCCGCCGGAGGTCTCGCAGGCCAGCGATGCGCTGGCGGCCGCCGCCCGCGTCGCGCCGCTGCTCGATTTCCAGCGTGTCGGTGTCTACGGCATGTCGGCTGGCGGCCTCACCGCGCTGACGCTCGCAGGCGCACGCTGGTCGCCCGCGAGGCTGGCGCAGCATTGCGACGCCCATCTGGCCGAGGACTTTCCGACCTGCGTCGGACTGAGCACCGAACTCGATGGCGGGCTGCTGGATTCGGCCAAGCTCGCCGTGGCCCGCCGGGTGATCCATTCGAAGCTGGCCGGCGACACCGCACCTCGAGGCTGGAACGAGCCGCGCATCCGCGTCGTCGTCGCAGCGGTGCCGATGGCCGCGCCGATCGACATGGCATCGCTCGCGCAACCGGGCATCCCGGTCGGCCTGGTGCGCGCCGGCCGCGACGCCTGGCTGGCCCCGCGCTGGCACATCGACGCGGTCCGCGATGCCTGCGCACGCTGCACGCTGCTGGCCGACATGCCGGACGGCGGCCACGGATCGATCCTCTCGCCGCAACCCACCGGGCTCCCGGCGCGCGCCGCCCGGCTGCTGAACGACCCGCCGGGCTTCGACCGTGCGGCCGTGCCACTCGCCAATGCCGCCATCACGCGTTTCTTCGTCCAGAATCTGCTGCCATGAACACGCTCATCCTGCTGCTCAAGATATCGGTCGTCACCGTGCTGGCGGCGTCCCTGGTCGAGGCGATCGTGCTGTCCTGCCTGAAGGGCTGGCACGGTTACGACTGGAAGGCTGCGGGCATCTCGGTGATCGACTTCCTGGTGCGCGAATACCCGCTGCGCTTCCTGCTGCCGCTGGCCTTCTTCACCGGCGCCATGGACTGGATCTACCAGCATCGGCTCTGGACGCTTCCGATGGACCACTGGTCGGGCTGGGTCGCCTGCTTCGTCGCACAGGAGTTCTGCTACTACTGGTACCACCGGGCCGCGCACCGGGTGCGCTGGTTCTGGTGCACCCACGCCATCCACCATTCGCCGAACCAGCTGAACCTGTCGGCCGCCTACCGCTTCGGCTGGACCGGGAGGCTCACCGGCACGCTGCTGTTCTTCATGCTTGCGCCGCTCTTCGGAATGCCGCCGAAGGTGATCCTGCTGATGCTCACGCTGAACCTGCTCTACCAGTTCTGGGTGCATGCAACCTGGATCCCGAAACTCGGACCGCTCGAATGGGTGCTCAACACGCCTTCGGCACACCGGGTGCACCACGCCTCGAACCTCGAATACCTCGACGGCAACTACGGCGGCGTGCTGATCGTGTTCGACCGGCTGTTCGGCACCTACATCCCCGAACGCAAGGACCTGCCCTGCCGCTACGGGCTGGTCACGCCGATCGTCGGCCACAACCTGCTGGAGATCGAGTTCACGCACTGGCGTGCGCTGTGGCGCGACCTGCGCACGGCGCGGTCGCTGCGTGAGGTGGCGGGCTATCTGTTCAAGCCGCCGGGCTGGCGCGCCGACGGGCCTGGCGACACGACGGAGGAACTGCGGGCGCGGGCGCAGCTGAATGCGCCGCGTACCGGCCCCGCGGCGGCCGACGCAGGCTTTGCCGAACCGGCGCCCGGCACGCTCGCTTCATGAAGATCCGCTGGACCGACGTCGCACGCCACTATCTTCAGGTGGTCGCGTTCTGCTCGGTGATCGCGGTGCTCACCACGCTGATCTGGCCGGCCAAGACCTACTTCGTGCAGCTGGCCTACTCGGTGTCGGTGGGCACGATCACCTGGTTCGTCATCGAGTTCGGCCGCTTCTTCGTCGACGAGGAGAACTGCCACCATGACAGCGATGGCGGGCATGGCTGGCCCAAGGGATGGCGCGGCCTGCTGCTCACCGCCGTCGGCATCGCCATCGGCTTTCTGCTCGGCGACCGGCTGGCCGACTTGTTCCTGGCGGATGGCATGGTGCACACGCCGCGCGACAACCGCCTCAGCCTGGTGATCACCGTCGCGGCAGGCGCGGTTGCGAGCTTCTACTTCCACACCCGCGGCAGGGCAGCCGCGCTGGCCGCCCAGATCAGCGCCGCCGAGCGCGATGCGACCGAGGCCAAGCTCAAGCTGCTCGAAACCCAGCTCGAGCCGCACATGCTCTTCAACACGCTGGCCAACCTGCGCGTGCTGATCACGCTCGACCCGCCGCGCGCCGTCGAGATGCTCGATCACCTGAACCGCTACCTGCGCGTGACGCTGACCGGATCGCGTGCGCTGGCGCATCCGCTGTCGGCCGAGTTCGAGCGGCTCGGAGACTACCTGCAGCTGATGGCGGTCCGCATGGGTCCGCGCCTGCGCTATGCGCTCGACCTGCCGGACGACCTGCGCGACGTGCCGGTGCCGCCGCTGCTGCTGCAGCCGCTGGTGGAGAACAGCATCCGCCACGGCCTCGAGCCGCAGGTGGAAGGCGGCGAGATCACCGTGCGGGCGCGGCGCGAGGGCGCGCAGTTGCACATCGAGGTGACCGACACCGGCGTCGGGCTGTCCGACCATCCGCCGGCGCATGAGGGCACCGGCTTCGGCGTGGCGCAGATCCGCGAGCGGCTGGCCGCCGTGCACGGCGACCGCGCCTCGCTGCGGCTGCAGCGCCTGACGCCTGCCGGCGGCACGCGCGCCGATCTCCTGTTTCCGATGCCAGCCTGACATCCCCCATGACGACGAAGCCCACCGCCCTGATCGCAGAAGACGAACCGCTGCTCGCCCAGGCGCTGCGCGCCGAGCTGGCCGCCGCCTGGCCGGCGCTGCAGATCGTCGCCACGGTCGGCGACGGCCTGAGCGCGGTGCGCCAGGCCATCCAGCATCTGCCGCAGGTGCTGTTCCTGGACATCCGAATGCCGGGCATGGATGGCCTGGCCGCCGCAGCGGAGATCGCCGACCAGTGGCCAGCCGACGAGGCGCCGCTGCCGCAACTGATCTTCGTGACGGCCTACGACGAATACGCGGCGCGTGCCTTCGACGCCCAGGCGCTCGACTACGTGCTGAAGCCGGTGCAGGGCGAGCGGCTGCGGCGCACCGTGACGCGGCTGCAGCAGACGCTGGCGCAGCCCGATGGCGGCGCATCGGCACTGACACCCGCATCGTCACCGGCTGCCACGGCGCCGCCGGAGGCATCGCCGGCCGGCGATGCGCTGGCGGCCACGCTGGCCCGATGGCGCCAGTTGCTCGCCGCAGCCGGCGAGCTGCCGCTGCCGTCCGGCCAGAACAGCCAGAACGGCCCGCTGAAATTCATCGCGGCCAGCGAGGCCGGCTCGTCCGGCACGACCGTGCGCATGGTGCCGGTCGACGAGGTCGTGTACTTCGAGGCGGCCGACAAGTACGTGCGCGTACTCACTGCCCACCACGAATACCTGATCCGCACGCCGCTCAAGCAGTTGATCCCGCAGCTCGACGCCAACCGTTTCTGGCAGGTGCATCGGGCGATCGTCGTACGCAGCGACGGCATCGAGTCGGTGCACCGCGACGAGGCCGGCAAGCAGCACCTGACGCTGCGCGGCCGGAGCGAGCGGATTCCGGTCAGCCGGCTCTACGCGCACCTGTTCCGCGCGATGTAGTTTTCAGGCGCTTCTGTCCCGCGGCGCCGTTACGAAAAGCCACGAAAAAAGCCGGCTCCGTGACAGGAGCCGGCTTCGTTCGTCAGCCGATCAGGCCGCGCCCACAGGCGGTGCGCCTGAGATTCAGCGCCAGTCGCGGCGATGCTGATGGCGGTAGTAGCCTGGGCCCGGGCCGTAATACACGGGCGCCGGCGGTGCGTAGTACACCGGGGCCGGCCGGTAATACACCGGCGGAGGCGGCTGGTAATAGACCGGTGCCGGCTGGTAGTAGCGCGGCGCGGGCGCGTAGTAGGTCGGCGCAGGGGCGTAATAGGGCTGGGGTGCAGCCACGCCGATCGCCACGCCAGGGACGTTGACGCCCACCGACCAGCTCACGCCGTTGGCGCTGGCGGACGCCGTGCCCAGCAGGGCCGCTGCCGCAACGGCGCCGGCGGCCGCCACCTTGAGGAGAGAAGAACGAGACATAGTCATATTTGGACTCCCAGAAAACCGGGCGGGGTCGCCCGATGTGCGTATTGAACGCGTCAGTTGTCGTTGAGGTTCACGCGGGCGCGTGAAGTTCGTGAACGAAAGTAACGCCGGAGACCCCCGCCTAGAATGAAGAAATGACCTCTCCTGTTGACAAGAACGGCGCTAAAACCGCCGTGGCGCCGAGCAATTTCCTGCGCCACGTGATCGAAAACGACCTCGAAAACGGCACCTATTCCCAACGACAGTGGGGCGGTTCCCCTGGCGACGCACAGCACCACGCGCAAGGCGCACCAGACCCGGCCAAGGTCCGCATGCGCTTCCCGCCAGAGCCCAACGGCTACCTGCACAT
>CAIQMJ010000412.1 GCA_903872875.1 uncultured Variovorax sp. | reverse complement strand
TAGCCTTCGAGGCCCGCGTGGTGATCGAGACCGGGCTGTTCCGAAGAGCCAAGGGCATCGTCGTCACCGGCATGAAACGGCTGCGCGAACACATGGCTCGCCAGCGCGGCGCGATCGACGCCGGCGACGTCGGCCTGCGCAGCTTCCTGCTCGGCGATTTCCACGTCTGCCTGGCCGACTGCCTGGGCAACGGCCTGCTGGCCGACACGCTGCGCGACTTCACGGCGCGCACCACGCTCACCGCCATGCGCTACCAGTCGGACCGCGACGCCGCCAGGTCCTGCGCCGAGCATGCGCAGATCGTCGATGCGCTGGGCGCCGGCGACCTGGCGCGCGCCGAGCAGTTGATGGCGCTGCACCTCAGCACCTGGCAGTCCAAGCTGCCCATTCCCGAAGAGAACGATCCGCTCGAACAACTGCGCAACGCGCTGCAGCCGGTCGACAACGCCGCGCCGATACCGCATGCCGGTGCGGTGCCGGCTCCGTCGGCCAGGCGCACCCGCAAATCCCGTCCCACCCTTCCTGTCACTTCCACTTCCACCTGATCCACGGAGAGTTCCCATGCGCATCCAGAAACGCCACTTCATCACCGCCATCGCCGCCGCCTGCACCCTGTGCGCGGTGGGCGCCGCCCAGGCCCAGAACGCCCTCGACGACGTGCTGAAGGCCAAGCTCATCAAGATCGCGATCCCGACCGACTTTCCGCCTTACGGCTTCGTCGGCAACGACATGGCGCCGCAGGGCCTGGACATCGACACGGCGCGCTACATCGCCGGCAAGCTCGGCGTGAAGGTCGAGCTGGTGCCGGTCACCACGGCCAACCGCATTCCCTACCTGCAGACCAGGAAGGTCGACCTCGTGATCTCGACGCTCGGCAAGAATCCGGAGCGCGAGAAGGTGATCGACTTCTCTGTGGCCTATTCGCCCTTCTTCATCGGCGTCTTCGGCCCCAAGACCATCGCGCTGAAGACGCCGGCCGACCTGGCTGGCAAGTCGATCGGCGTCACGCGCGGTTCGGTCGACGACATGGAGCTGACCAAGGTCGCGCCGCCGGCCGCCGAGATGCGCCGCTTCGAGGACAACACATCGACCATCTCGGCCTACGTGGCCGGCCAGACGCAACTGGTCGCGACCAGCGCGCAGGTCGCCAGCACCATGATGACCAAGAACCCTCAGATGGGCACCGAGTTCAAGTTCGTGCTGAAGGACTCACCGAACTTCGTCGGCCTGGCGAAGGGCGAGGACAAGCTGCGCGCCAAGGTCAACGAGATCCTGCTGGCGGCCAAGAAGGGCGGCGACCTCGACAAGATGGCCGTCAAGTGGCTGGGCCGTCCGACCGGTGACCTGCCTGAGTAAGCCCGAGCAGATGGCACCCGATGCGCCGGATGCGCTGTGGCGCCTGGCGGCGTCGGAGCTCGTCGCCGGTTTTCGCGCCGGCAGCTTCACGCCGGTCGACGCGCTCGATGCCTGCCTCGCGCGGGCCGAGGCCTGCGAGCCGGCGCTGAACGCCATGGTGTGCTTCGACCGCGCCGGTGCCTGCCGTGCGGCCGAAGCCAGCCGCGCGCGCTGGGCCGCAGGCCGGCCGCTCGGACCGCTCGACGGCGTGCCGATGACGGCGAAGGACAACCTCCACGTCACCGGCCTGCCGACGGCATGGGGCAGCCGCCTGCTGCGCGGCGTCGTGCCGGCAGCCGACGAACTGCCGGTGCGCCGCCTGCGCGAGGCCGGCGCCGTGCTGTTCGGCAAGACCAATCTGCCCGAGTTCGCGATGCAGGGCGTGACGACCAATGCGCTGTCGGGTACGACGCGCAACCCCTGGGACCTGGCGCTCACGCCGGGCGGTTCTTCCGGCGGCGCCGCCGCCGCGGTCGCCGCCGGCTACGGACCGCTGGCGCTCGCCACCGATGGCGGCGGATCGATCCGACGGCCGGCATCGCACTGCGGGCTGGTCGGCTTCAAGCCGTCGATGGGCACGGTGCCGCGCGGCGGCGGCCTGCCGGACATCTTTCTCGACTACGAGGTGGCGGGCGGCATCGGCCGCAATGTGCAGGATGTGCGCGCCATGACGGGTGTGCTCGCCGATACACCGATGGTCGTTCCGCCACCGCGCGGTGCGCGCATCCTGTTCGTGCCGCGCTTCGGCTCGCATCCGGTCGATGCCGGCATTGCGGCACAGGTGCGCGAGGCCGCCAAGCGCTTCGAGGCGCTGGGCCATCGCGTGGACGAAGCCGCTTCCTTCGAACTGGCCGAACGGGTGAATGCGCTGTGGCCGTTGTTGTCGGCCGCAGGCTTGGCATGGATGTTCGGTGATGCTGCGACATGGCCGGCGCTCGGTGTGCGTGAGGGCAGCGCGCCCGACGAGCGCCTGTGTGGCGACGCGGCCCGCGCCGCGCTGGCGCAGGGACTTGCGGCGGGTGCCGCATCGCTGTTCGACGTGCTGGCCGCAGTGCAGCGGATGCGGCAGGCGCTCGATGTGCTGTTCGCCACCCACGCATTCATTCTGACGCCAGCGACGGCGGCCCTGCCTTGGCCAGCGCAGCAGACGCATCCCGCCACGATCGACGGCCAGCCGGTCGGTCCGCGCGGGCATGCGGTGTTCACGGCGTTCGCCAATGCCGCGGGCCTGCCGGCCATCGCCATGCCCTGTGGTGACGTGGGCGGATTGCCGACCGGCTTCCAGCTGGTCGGGCGTGCACGCGCCGATGCGGCACTGTTGGCGCTGGCCTTGCAATTCGAGCAGGTGCATCCGCGCGCTGCCGAATGGCCGGATGGCCGGACTCGGCCCGATGGGCAACGCGGGCCACAAGGCCGATCCGAGTCCGCCGATGCCGCGCCGCTTCAGGACTGAGGGGAGGCTGGCAGCGTCTGCACCACCCGCCCGTCCGCAAGGAACGACGAGGGGCCGCTTGATTTCATCCCACCATTCCTGTGCCACCCGCAGATTTTCTTCCTTGCCACCCTACGTGCTGAAGTCAGAAGGACTGATTCAGGTTGAACCCGATGTTTGTCTTCGCCGTGCGGTATCCCTGCGGCTTGGACACCGGTGAACCCACGAACAGGTCGTAGTTCAACTTGCGCCAACTTGCGCGCACGCCCGCTGCCGCACCGGCCAGGTGATCGCCCAGCAGCAGCGGCACGATCCTGCCGCCCACGTGCCCATAGTCGATCCCGACATACAGTTCCGCCCCACTGCCGCCCATGGCCCATCCGATGTCGTTTCGGATCAACCAGCCGTGCTCGGCCATCAGGTTGGTCTCACCATCGAAGCCCCTGACCGTGTAGCGCCCGCCAATGGCGAACTGGTCCTGAGGCACCAGTGGCGTGAAATTCCATTGCGCGCGCCATTGCCCTGAATAACGCAACTTCTGGGC
>CAIQMJ010000411.1 GCA_903872875.1 uncultured Variovorax sp. | reverse complement strand
CCACCTGATCGAGCAGTTCCATGGCGCGCTTGTCGAGGCGGTTCATGGAACGACCGGAACGCCAGAACGCCATCGTGCCGCCCAAGCGCTGGTGTAGGGCGATGCGGATGTTGTCGAGCAGGCTCTGGCTCTGGAACACCGCGGATATCTGGAAGGTGCGCACCAACCCGAGCTTGGCCACCTTCTCGGCGCTCACGTCGGTGATGTCGTGGTCCATGAAGCGGATCGTTCCCCCGGAGGCGGGCAAGAACCTGGTCAGCAGGTTGAAGAAGGTCGTCTTGCCGGCGCCGTTCGGGCCGATGACTGCATGGATGGTTCCGGCCTTGACGGCGAAATCGATGCCGCCGACGGCGGTGAAGTCTCCGAACCGGCGCACCAGCTTGCTGCAGGACAGGATGGGCGCGTCAGACATCGGCACGGCGCGACGAGAAGGCGTTCTGGCCGCGCGCGCGGACGGGCACGCACAGCAGTTGGCGCGGTGCGCACATATAAAGGATGTTGCGCTTGGGGCCGCCGAAGCACAGGTTGATCACCGGGACGTCGAGCAGGATCTTGCCCAGCAGGCGGCCGTCGGCGTCGTAGCAATGCACGCCGTCGCCGGCACCGGCCCAGATCCGATCCTGGTCGTCGATGCGGATGCCGTCGAACAGGCCGGCGGTGGCTTCGATCACCACACCGCGATCCGTCGGACGCCCATCGACCCCGATGTCGAAGCGGCGGATATGGCACGGCAACTCCGCACCGCCGGTCCGGGCTGTGTCCACGACATACAGCCGCTGCTCGTCCGTGGAAAAGGCCAGGCCGTTCGGCTGCCGCATGGTGGTGATCACCGGCTCGGGGGCGCCGCCGTCGGACGGCAGCCGGTAGACGAAAGCACCCGGCTGAACGCGTTCGGCGCGATGGCCGAAGTAGTCCGAGTCGATGCCATAGGTCGGGTCGGAGAGCCACACGCTGCCATCGGACGTCACGACCGCATCGTTCGGGCTGTTCAGCAGCTTGTCGTCATGGCGATCGGCCAACACGGTGACGCTGCCGTCGAATTCGGTGCGGGTCACGCGGCGCGCCCCGTGCTCGCAGGTGATCAGCCGGCCCTGCCGGTCGACCGTGTTGCCGTTCGAATGCATCGACGGATGGCGGAACACATGGACGCCGCCCGACAGCTCGTCGAAGCGCATCAACCGGTCGTTCGGAATGTCGGACCAGACCAGCGTGCGCGACGCCGGAAAGTAGCAGGGCCCTTCGTTCCAGCCGCCGTCATCGAAAAGCACCCGCGGCAACTCGTGGTGCAGGAAGAGCCTGACGGACGGATCGGTCTGCTCGTAACGCGCTGAAGAAGAACCCATCGCTCGTGCCTCGTTTTCGCTGTCGATCAACGGCCTTGGAATACCGGCGGCCGCTTGTCGCGGAAAGCGGCCATCGCTTCCTTGGAATCCTCCGACTTGCCCAGCTGGATCGTCATTTCCTGCTCGTAGCGATAGCCGTCGCGCAGGCTGAGCTGCTCGATGGTGTTGAGGGATTGCTTGGCCAATTGCGTCGCCAACGGGCTGAAGCCCGCGATGCGTCGCGCCATCTGCCGGGCCGTGTCCAGCAGATCGTCGGCAGGCACGCAGGCCTCGACCACGCCCAGCCGATGGAGTTCGGCCCCATCGACGCGGTCGCCCGTGAGCATCATCCGGCGCACGCCGGAGCGGCCGAAGAGCTGCATCGCATGGCGGCAGCCGCCCATCAGGCCGACCGTCACTTCGGGAAGGCCGAGCGAGGCGCGCTCCGATGCGATCAGGATGTCGCAGGAGGCGACGATGGCCAGGCCCGCGCCGAGCGCCGCGCCGTTGATCGCGCCGATGACGGGCTTGGTGCATTCGCGCACCGAGTGGTAGCTCTCGCGGGCGCCGCGCTGGTTCTGGCGGCGTGCGCCTTCGGCCCATTCCATGCCGGCGCGGGCCTTGATGTCGACGCCTGCGCAGAAGACACGCCCCTCGCCGGTGAGCACCACCACGCGCACGTCGTCACGGTCGCTCAGGCAGTCCATTGCGAAGATGAGTTCGGCCTGGGTCTCGTCGGTCTGGGCATTGACCGGGGGATTGGACATCGTCACGGTGGCGACGAAGTCGGCGATCTCCACTTTCACATGGTTCAGGGAAAGGAGCTTCATGTCGATTGCGTTCTGTTGAAAGATGGATGTCGTGCAAGCCGTGCGGGCCGGCACAGCGTTCACGAAGCCCTACTTCGCGGCGACCAAGCTGCAGCCGGTCTTGTCGAGCGGGCGCAGCACCTGGTCTGCCGGGACCTTGCTGACCACGCGGAAGGCATCCCACTGGCTCTTGCTCTCCTTGGGCGCCTTCACCTGCATCAGATACATCGGGAAAGTCGGGCGACCATCGACACGCAACTCGGCCTTGCCGAACAGCGGGTCGTCGATCGGCAGCTTGCGCATGGCGGCGATGGCATCCGCACCGCCGGAACTCGGCGCCTTGTCCAGCGCCTTGAGGTAGTGCGTGATTTCGGAATACACGCTGGCCTGTTGGTAGCTCGGCGGCCGGCCCGCCTTGTCCGAGAAGCGCTTGGACCAGGCACGCGTCTGGTCGTTCAGGTCCCAATAGAAGGGCATCGGCGCATAGAGGCCCTTGGCAACGTCGAGCCCGAGCGAGTTCACATCGCCCGCCGACAGCACGAAGGCCGCCACGCGGTGTCCGCTCGCGGCGCCGATGCCGAATTCGTTCAATTGCTTGATCGAGTTCTGCGTGTCGGTTCCGCCATTGGCCAGGCCGACCACCTTGGCATCGGACGCATTGAGCTCCAGCACTGCCGACGACTGGTCGACCGTGCCCATCGGCATGCGGATCGACTTGACCACCTTGCCGCCCTTGGCCTTCACCACATCGGAACTCATGCGCTCCAGGTCATGGCCGAAGGTGTAGTCGGCCGTGAGGAAGAACCAGTTCTTGCCGCCCTCGGCGAGCAGCGCATTGGTCAACGCGGCCGCCATCGCGTAGTTGTCCCAGACCCATTGCACCGAATGGCCGTTGCACTCGGTGCCGCTCAGCTCGGTCGTTCCGGCCGCCGAGAACAGCAGGCGGTTGTTCTCCTTGACGATCTTATTGACCGCGAGGGTCCCCGACGAAATCGGTACGTCGATGATGACGTCCACACCCTTGGTGCTGATCCATTCGCGGGCAATGGAGGTGCTGACGTCCACCTTGTTCTGCATGTCAGCCTGCAGGACCTCGATCGGCAGGCCGCGCACCTTGCCGCCGAAGTCCTCCACGGCCATACGCGCGGCGATCACCGCGCCGGGCCCGGTGGCCTGGCTGTAGGCACCGGTCATGTCCGTCAGGACGCCGATGCGGATGGGCGCCGAGCGTTGCTCGGCCGCCGAGATGCCCGATACCGACAGCAGAATGCCTGCCGCGACGGCGCTCAACGTCTTCGTCTTCATGGTGTTGTCTCCTGGCTTCTTTGACTTCGCGGACATCAAGGTCCGGGCTTTCCCGCTCACGCGCTGCATCGGCGAGGTGGGTCAATCTCTCTCTCTATTGGTCGTCGTACGCCCCGGCGATCTGGCGTGCCGAGCTTTCCTTCATGATTCGCGGCGCATTCAACAGGCCGCCATCGGCCACCAGCACCTGGCCCGTCACGAAGGCCGACAGGCCCGAGCACAGGAACAGCGCGGCGCCCGCGATGTCGGCCGTGTCGCCAGCGCGCTGCAGGGGCGTGTTGCGAGAAATCTCTTCCCACCGCTCTTCGCTGAATCGCTCGACCATCCGCTGCGTGCGCACATAGCCCGGCGCGACCGCGTTCACGCGCACGCCCAGGTGCCCCAGTTCCGTCGCGGCATAGCGCACGAAGTGGTGCAGTGCCGCCTTGGCGGAGCCGTAGATCGCCTGGTTGGGCAGATTGGAGATACCGGCCGCGGACCCGATCAGGACGACGGCGCCGCCCCCGTTCTTGGCCATCACCGCACCGGCGGCGCGCGTGACCTGCATCGCCTGGAACAGGTTCAATTCGAAGTTGCGCTGGATCAGCGCGTCGTCGATGTCGAGCAGCGCCGCGCCCATCGAGGCACCGACGATGTCGACCACCACATCCAGACTGCCGAATTCACTCGCGATCTGTTGCAACGCGGCGTCGACCGCCTCGGTGCGAGTGGCGTCGAGTTGCCCTGCGTGGCCGCCTACTTCGGTGGCGACGGACCGCGCACGTTCGATGTCGGCGTCGATGCAGACGACCTTCGCGCCGGCTTGGCTGAGTGCATGTGCGGTCTGGCGACCGATGCCGCGGCCACTCCCCACCACAGCGCAGACCTGGCTGTTCAGCGCCATGCGCTGTAGGTAGGCCGGGACCACCTCGAAATCGAAATCGTCGCACATCAAAACGTCTCCATGCGCGGTCAACGCCGCTTTATGGACCGGATTGTGGGACGCGCACCGGTGACTCACAATAGAATAAATCGAGCTAACGGTTTTTCCAAATCGCGATGAATGGACATTGAGCAATGGACACGCTGGAGTGCATCAAGGCGCTGATCGAGACTGTGGACGCAGGGGGCTTCTCCGGCGCTGCACGTCGCCTTGGCGTCGTGCCCTCAGTCGTCATGAAGCGGGTGAACTTCCTGGAACACAAGCTCAAACGGCAATTGCTCCATCGGACGACGCGGGCAGTCCGGCTGACCGAAGAGGGCCGTCGCCACATCGGCGACCTGCGCCAAGCGATCGCGCAGGTCGATGTCGCGATGGACGGTCTGAAGTGGGCCGATCAGACGCCCAGCGGCCATCTCCGGGTCGGCGCGCCGCCGGCTGTGACCGTGCTGCACCTGTCACCTCTGCTCGGTCAGTTCGCGCGTCGCTATCCGGACATCATCCTGGACCTGACCCTGCTCGACCGGGCGGTGAACCCGGTCAATGCGGGCCTCGACGTCGTCCTGAGCGGGTCAACCAACACCTTTTCCGAGGTTGACGACATCCCTCTCTTCCAACTGCGGCGCAGCGTTTGCGGATCGCCGGAATACCTCCAGCGGATGGGCGAGCCCAGCCACCCGACCGACCTCTATTCGCATCGGCTGCTGGCGCTGAAGCCGTCGACGATCGTCTGGGAATTTCGGGGGCCCAAAGGGCCGATCCGAATCGAGCGGCCGCCGGTGATGCTCTCTAACGATTCACTGAGCCTGGCCGCCGCTGCGGTGCAGGGCAACGGCCTGGCCGTGCTGCCGGCTTATGTGTGCGCCGCCGAGATCAAGGCCGGTCGGCTGGTCGAGGTGCTGGTGAACTATCCGATCGCGGAGATGTGGTTCAAAGCATTCGTCGCCCACAGGCAGCGCGACACGATGCCGGTGCAGACCTTCATCGCTTGGCTGCAAGCGACGCTTTCACCCGTCCCTCCGTGGGAATAGCAATCAGCCTCAAAGCGTCGCAATGAACTGTCGGTCGTGGACGAGCATTGCCCAGATGTCCGAGCTGTCTTGTTGGCTAGCGCGACAGCCGCAACGTTCTTGTTGCGGCGAGCTACCACGTTGGATACCTTACTCGGGCATCGCGCAGTCTGTGGGCGAGGCGAAGCGCGCGATGGAATCCGCGCAATCACCGGTTTCTGGCTGACATAGGAGGGGGGGACGAACAATGACGTCGATGCTCGTCGAGCGCGAGCTTTCATCTCCTCTACGAGTTTCTTCAGACTAGCGACCTGTTCGAGCGCCCACGGTACACCGATCATTCCAGGCAGGTGTTTGATGCAATCTTCGGCGCCGCATCGAGGAGTTGCTTTGTGTAGCTGGAAGCGGGCGCAGCCCAGACCTGCTCGGACTCTCCCCGCTCGACAATCTCGCCCTGGTTCATGACCAGTACACGATCTGTGAAGTAACGCACCACGGCTAGGTCGTGGGAGATGAACAGGTAGGTCAGGCCGAGCCGCTCCTTGAGCTCGCTGAGCAGATTCAGAACCTGCGCTTGCACTGACACATCCAGCGCTGACACCGGCTCGTCGCAGATAACCACGCGCGGACGCTGGATCAGCGCGCGCGCGATGCCCAGGCGCTGCCGTTGCCCGCCAGAGAACTCGTGGGGGTAGCGCAACTGCGCGGAGCGTGGAAGCCCCACCTGTTCAAGCATCTGCTGCGCGGCACGTGCGCGAGCCTTCGCATTCAGGCCGGTGAGCTGGCGCTGTGCCAGATCGAGCATCTCCAGCACGGTATGACGCGGGTTCAGCGATCCGTGGGGATCCTGAAATACGAACTGAAGGGGCCGCCGAGCGCGGCCGAGAGCCGTGCCCGAGAGCTGCGTCAGATCCTGGCCTTCGAAAAGGACCTGGCCTTGTTCGACGGGAATCAACTGGGCGATGGCCTTGCTCAAGGAAGATTTGCCGCAGCCCGACTCGCCCACCAGACCGAGCGTTTCTCCTGTACGCAGCTCGAAGGACACACCACGCACCGCATGCACGACCTGCTGCTTGCTGTTCCGATAGCGCACGTGCAGGTCCCGGACCTCGAGGGCTGGCACATCCAGGTTCTCGGGTGCGGGTTGGGGTGACGGGATTGCGACGGGCGCCGCTGCGTGCAACTCGAACTGCCAAGGTTCGCCATCGGCGCTGCGATGCTTGCGAATCTCCGGAAGCCGATGGTGCCGGTAGTGCCGCGCCGCGTCGCCGTGCAGCGCGGCGTCCAGCAGGCCCCGCGTGTAGGGATGCTGCGGATGGTTCAGCACCGCATGGACCGGGCCGCGTTCGAGGATGCTGCCGTCATACATCACATGCACGTGGTCGGCCCACTGCGACACCAGTCCCAAGTCGTGCGTGATGATCAGCAGGCTCATCGACAGTTCGCGCCTGAGAGTGTCCAGCAGGCCGAGGATCTCGGCCTGGACCGTGACGTCCAGTGCGGTGGTGGGCTCGTCAGCGATTAGAAGCCGGGGACTGCAGGCCACTGCGATGGCGATCATGATCCGCTGCCGCTGCCCGCCCGAAAGATGGTGGGGAAAGCGCTCGAACATCTCTACGGGCCTGGGCAGGCGCACCTGCGCCAGCAGTTCGAGCGTTCGTGCGCGCGCCGCCCGGCGTGACAGACCGGCGTGGCGCACCAGCGTCTCGGCGATCTGCTCTCCCACGCGAAGCACCGGATTCAGCGACACCATAGGTTCCTGGAAGATCATG
>CAIQMJ010000410.1 GCA_903872875.1 uncultured Variovorax sp. | reverse complement strand
GTCTTGGCGATGCGGATCTTGGCCTTCTCGGCATCGACGTTGATCTTCACGCCCTCGGTCAGGATCGAGCCCGGGCAGATCGAGTTGACGCGGATGCCGCGCGGCCCGAGGTCGACCGCGGCCGAGCGGCTCAGTCCCAGCACGCCGGCCTTCACGCCGCAATACAGCATGCCGTCGGGCAGTCCGAGGAACGCGGCCGACGATGCGATGTTGACGATGCTGCCGCCCTCTTCCATGGCCTCGGCGCCGACCTGGATGCCCCAGACCACCGAGTTGAAACCGGTGCCGACCATGCGATCGAGCATCTCCGGCGTGATGGCCGCGACCGGGCCGTAGCGCACCCAGATCGCGTTGTTGACCAGGATGTCGAAGCGGCCGTACTTCTGCTTGAGCGCGCCGACCGCATCGGTGAAGCTCGCGCGCTGCGCGACGTCGCCGCCGAAGGCCATCGCGCGGCCGCCCGCGGTCTCGATCGCGGCGGCGGCTTCCTGCGCCTTCTCGACCTGGCGATCGAGCACGCCGACCGCCGCGCCTTCGGCCGCGAAGGCCTCCACGATGGCCCGGCCGATGCCCTGCGCACCGCCGGTCACCAATGCCACCTGTCCTTCGAGTCGTCGCGTCATGAATGCACCTTGTCCTTGTCGGTTGAAATGGCCCGGTCGTCGAAGCGGGACTCTTCGAGCCCCTTCACGCCGGTGCCGTGGATGGCGAACACCGCGCCCGCATCCGGATGGTCGGAGCGCAGCAGGTTGCCGCTGTTGCTGATCGATGTGAGATAGATCGTGTCGAGGCCCGGCCCGCCGAAGCTGGGGCAGGTCACGTAGGTCACTGGCAGCTGAATGCTGCGTTCGAGCCGGCCGTCGGGCGTGAAGCGCGCGAGCTGGCCGGCCTGCACCAGCGCGACCCACAGATGGCCTTCGGCGTCGACCGTGGCGCCGTCGGGCGCGGAGCCGTATTGACGCGTGTCGATGAACACCTCGCTCGCGCCGGTGGCGCCGGTTGCGGTGTCGTACGGATAGCGGCGGACCTGCTGCGTGTGGCTGTCGGCGAAGTAGAGCCAGCGGCCATCGGGGCTGAAGCAGGTGGCGTTGGCCAGCATGATCCCGCGGTCGAGCGTGGTGACGCTGCGGTCGCCGGCGAGCTGGTAGAGCGCGCCTTCGGGCTCGGCGCGGCCCAGCGTCATCGAGCCGACGACGAAGCGGCCACCGCGGTCGCAGCGGCCGTCGTTCAGCCGCATGCGCTCGGCGCCGTGCGTGACGCCCGCGCCCAGCGGCACCAGCGCGCCGCTGTCGACGTCGAGCAGATGAAAGTCGTGCTCCAGCGCGAGCAGCAGCCGGCCGCTCTCGCACAGCGCGATCGAGCCGATGTGCGCGGGCGCCTGCCATTGGGCCTTCGCGCCGGTCGCGGGCGTGTAGCGATGCACCAGCGCGCTGCGGCCGTCGATCCAGTACAGCGACTGGCTGCGCACGTCCCACAGCGGGCATTCGCCGAGCAGGTCGCGCTGCGGGGTGAGGATGTCGATTTGCATGTCAGTTCTCTCTTGGCGCCGAGGCGCGGGCCGCAGCCGCGGCGCGCACCGGGTCGGCCAGCGGCGCCCGCTTGGCCAGCCAGGCGCGGTAGGCACGCGGCCACAGCGCATGCGACGGGTCGTTCTGCAACTGCTGCTCGGCATGCACCGCCCAGTTGGGGTTGAACAGCGCCTCGCGGCCCAGCGCGATCAGGTCGGCGGCACCGCGCGCCACCAGGTCCTGCGCCGCATGCGCATCGAGGATGAAGCCGACCGCCATGATCGCGATGCCGGTGCGGCGGCGGATCTCGGCCGCATCGTCGGCACGGAAGTCGAGCCCGCGCGGCACGCGCGCCCCGTTCGCGGGATAGCTGGAAATGCCGGCCGCCGACGAGCAGTCGAGCACGTCGACGCCCGCATCGCGCAACGCACCGACGAAGCCGACCATCGCCTCCATCGGCAGCGTGCCGTCGTCCAGGTCGGCCAGCGAGATGCGCCAGGCGAGCGGCCGCTCGGCCGGCCACGCGGCACGCACGGCGCGCGCGACTTCGAGCGCAAAGCGCTGGCGGTTGGCGGCGCTGCCGCCGTAGCCGTCGGTGCGCTGGTTGGATTCGGGCGAGAGGAACTGGTGGATCAGGTAGCCGTGCGCACCATGGATCTCCAGCATGTCGAAGCCGGCGGCGGCTGCACGCCGCGCGGCCGCGGCCCACGCAGCCACCAGCGCACGGATCTCGTCTTCGGTCAGCGCCGACGGCACGGGCCAGCCCGTATCGACGGGCAGCGCGCTCGGCCCGACCACCGGCCACGGGCCTTCGCCGCGTGCCGCATCGACGTCGTTCAGCGGACCGTGGCCATGCCACCAGGTCTGCAGCGCGCCCTTGCGGCCGGTGTGTCCGAGCTGGATCGCCGGCACCGCGCCCTGGCTGCGCAGCAGGTCGGCCACACGCCGCAGCGGCGCCACCTGCGCGTCGTCCCACAGGCCGATGTCGCCGTGCGTGTTGCGCCCGCGCGGCTCGACCGCGGTCGACTCGACGAACACGATGCCCGCACCGCCGAGCGCGAAGCGCCCGAGGTGGACCAGGTGCCAGTCGTTCGCCAGGCCGCCTTCGCTCGCCGAGTACTGCTGCATCGGCGAGATCGCCACGCGGTTGCGCGCCGTCATGCCGCGCAGGTGCACGGGCTCGAACAGCACGCGCCGCGGCGCGAGGGAGGCGTCGACAACTGGCACCGTCACGCTCACTTGGCCTTGATGTAGTCGCAGGCGCTTTCGCTCAGCGGACGCCAGGTCTGCTCGGGCGGGATCTCGGCGCGTACGGTGTAGTAGTCGTTCGGCGCCTTCGACTCCGACGGCTTCTTGACCTGGACCGCGTACACCGGGCGCAGCGCCTGGCCGTCCTCGCGCACCTTCACGTCCTTCGAGAAGAAGTCGTTGATCGGCATTTCCTTCATCTTGGCCGCGACGGTCGCGCCGTCATCGGTGCCGGCCGCCTTCACGGCATTCAGGTAGTGCATGGCCGCGCTGTAGGCCCCGGCATGGATGTAGGTCGGCACGACACCCTTGTTGCGGGCCATGAAGCGCTTCGACCAGTCGCGCGACGGCTCGTCGCGGTCCCAGTAGAACGGCACCGTCAGCTGCAGGCCCTGCGCCACGTCGAGGCCCATCGCGGCCACGCTGTTGATGGTCATGCCGAACACCGACACCACCTGGCCGCCGCGCGTGATCTTGTATTCGGCCGCCTGCTTCAGCGCATTCGACAGGTCGAGGCCCGCGTTCAGGATCACGATCGCCTGCGCGCCGCTGGACTGCGCCTGCAGCAGGTACGACGAGAAGTCGGTCGCGCCCAGCGGATGCTTGACCGAGCCGACCACCTTGCCGCCCGCGGCATTGATGAACTTGGTCGCGTCGTCCTGGTAGGCCTGGCCGAAGGCGTAGTCGACGGTGATGAAGTAGAAGCTCTTCACGCCCTGCTTCATCAGGCTCTGCACGCCCGCACGCGGCAGCGCGTAGGTGTCGGTGAGGAACTGGAAGTTCATCGGCGAGCAGGACTTGTTGGTCAG
This sequence comes from uncultured Variovorax sp., assembly GCA_903872875.1. Taxonomy (GTDB): domain Bacteria; phylum Pseudomonadota; class Gammaproteobacteria; order Burkholderiales; family Burkholderiaceae_C; genus Variovorax. Next base: position 6,471 of record CAIQMJ010000410.1, on the reverse strand, counting down.
CTCGGCGCTCACGGTGCCGGCGATCAGGTAGGGCTTCTTGCGCTCCTTCATCAGCGTCGACACGCCCAGCGCGATCGACGACGCGGAACCGCCGACGACGGTGTCGACCTTCTCGGTGTCGAGCCACTTGCGTGCGATGTTGAGGCCGACGTCGGGCTTGTTCTGGTCATCGGCAACCATCACCTCGACCGGCTTGCCGAGCACCTTGCCGCCGAAGTCCTCGACGGCCATCTTCACGGCCAGCGACGAGCCGGGCCCGCCGTTGCCGGAATACGGACCGGTCTGGTCGGCCATGACGCCGATGCGCACGACGTCGTCGCTCACCTGCGCGCTGGCCGCGCCGCAGACGAGAAGAAGGGCCGCGCAGACGGCGACCGGGCTGATCCTGAATGGGCTTTGCATGCGTGTCTCCTGTTGTGGGTGTCGCTGTCACGAAACTCCGCCGCAGCGCCGGCGCGGTTGGGCCGGGGCGTCAGCCCGCGGCCGTGTCGGTCGGCAGCCGGTGGGTGCGGAACTGCTCTCGCAGCCGGGTCTTCAGCAACTTGCCGGTGGCGGTGTGCGGCAGCTCGTCGACGAAGACCACCTCGTCGGGCATCCACCAGCGCGCGATGCGGTCCTGCAGGAAAGCCAGGATCTCTTCGCCGGTGACCTGCACGCCCTCGTTGGGCACGACGATCAGCAGCGGGCGCTCCTGCCACTTGCTGTGGTACGCGCCGATGACGGCGGCTTCCTTGACCTTCGGATGGCCGACCGCGAGGTTCTCGATATCGATCGACGAAATCCATTCGCCGCCGGACTTGATCACGTCCTTCGAGCGGTCGGTGATCTGCACATAGCCGTCGGCGTCGATCAGAGCGACGTCGCCGGTGGCGAACCACCCTTCGGCATCGAGCTCGGTACCGGGCTGCTGGCCGTAATAGGCCGACACCACCCAAGGCCCGCGGACCTTGAGCTCGCCCGGCGTGCGGTCGCCCGCGGGCAAGCGGCGGCCTTCGGAATCGAACACGGCGATCTCGACGCCGAAGATGGCGCGGCCCTGGCGTGCCTGCACGCCGAAGCGCTGGTCCAGCGCAATGCCTTCATGGCGCGGCAGCAGGTTGCCGATGGTGGCGAGCGGGCTGGTCTCGGTCATGCCCCAGGCCTGGATCACGTAGGCGCCGAACAGGTGCTCGAACTTCTCGATGATGGCGCGCGGCGCGGCCGAGCCGCCGACCACCACGCGCTCCAGGCGCAGGGCGGCGCGCGCTTCCGGGTCGAGCTTCTCGGCGTACTGGAAGAAGCCGAGCCAGACCGTCGGCACGCCCAGCGAGAAGGTGCATCGCTCATCGCGCATCAGCTGGAACAGCCGCTCGCCGCCCAGGTCGGGACCGGGCAGCACGAGCTTGGCGCCGCACATCGCGGCTGCGTACGGAATGCCCCAGGCGTTGACGTGGAACATCGGCACCGCGAGCAGCACGCTGTCCTGCGCGCTCAGGCCGAGGCCGTCGGTGGCGCAAGCGGTCCAGCAGTGCAGCACGGTCGAGCGGTGGCTGTAGAGCACGCCCTTCGGATTGCCGGTGGTGCCGGAGGTGTAGCAGAGCGACGAGGCGGTGTTCTCGTCGAGCGCGGGCCAGTCGAAGCGCTCTGCGCCGCCGTCGATGAGATCTTCGTAGCAGATCAGCGGCGCCGGCAGGTCGAGCGCCGGCATGCGGTCGCGCGGGCACAGCGCGATGAAGGCCTTGGCCGAGGTCAGCTGCGAAGCCACCTGCGCGACCAGCGGCGCAAAGCCGAGGTCGAAGCACACGACTTCATCGGCGGCATGGTTGAGGATGTAGGCGATCTGCTCCGGGAACAGCCGTGGGTTGACGGTGTGCAGCACCGCGCCCATGCCGGAGACGGCGTAGTACAGCTCGAGATGGCGGTGCGTGTTCCAGGCCAGCGTGGCGACGCGCGCACCTGGCGCAACGCCGAGGCCCTGCAGCGCGTTGGCGAGCCGCTGCGCGCGGCTGGACACCGTGCCCCAGGTGCTTCGCACGCAGGTGGACATGTCCACGTGCGACACGATTTCCACATCGGCGTGGTGCGTTGCTGCGTGCTCCAGCAACGTGGAGATCAGCAGCGCTTTCGTCTGCATCAGGCCCTGCATGTCGTCCTCTCACGTCTTTCAAAGATCGTCTGGTTGCCGGCCCCTGCCCCTGTTTCGGGGCTGTGTTTTTTACATGTCGGCCGGTAAGTAAGTTGATGCTAGCAGCTTTGATTCGAGGCAACAACGACGCGGGACCGGGGGGAAACCCGAGGGCGGCGGCGCGCCGATCGAATCGTCGGCGGGCGCTCTTTCAGGCTTGCCGAAACTGCATCAAGGTGTCGATCACGCTTGCCGTCGCGCCATCGAGCGTGCCGCGTGCCCGGTGCGCGATGCCGAGCCGGCGCGTCAGGCGCGGGCTCGGCGGCAGCAGCCTGACGCGGTCGCCCAGCGCCTGGTCGGCGGCCGCCTGCATCGGCAGCAGCGCCGCACCGTAGCCCGCCGCGACCAGGCTGCGGATGGCGGCGTCGTAGTTGAGCTCGATGCGTGCGCGCGGCGCGAAGCCGGCGCTGGCGAACCACTCCATCGTGAGCCGGTACATGTGCGTGGTCGCGTCGTTGAAGATCAATGGCTGCGCGGCCAGCCACTGGGGCGTGGCGCGCTTCGGCGTATCCCAGCGCGCAGGCACGAAGACCATCATCGGCTGGCTGCGCCAGGCCGTGACGACCAGGTCGCGCACCGGCGGCTGCGGCATTGCGACCAGGCCGATGTCGAGCGTGCCGAGCGCCAGCCGCGACATCGCCTCGGCCGAGCCGAGGATGCAGACCTCGACGTCGATGCCCGGATGCGACGCCTGCAGCGCCTCGAGCACCTGCGGCAGCAGGTCGATCACGACGCCGGTGGAGGTGCCGACGCGCACGCGGCCCAGCCGGCCCTCGCTCTGGCGCCGGACCGCATCGATCGCCTCGTCGGCGTCGCGCAGCAGCCGGCGTGCGCGTTCGACCAGCGCCGCGCCGGCTGCGGTCGGCGTCACGCTGCGGCTGCCGCGCACCACCAGCGTGGTGCCGAGCCGCGACTCGAGCTCGCTCACGTGCAGGCTCACCGTGGGCTGCGCCAGGTGCAGCGCCTGCGCGGCCGCCGAGAAGGTGCCGAGGTCGGCGATGGACACCAGCGTGCGCAGCTGGTCGAGGTTGAGATGGCGCATGGGCGGAATTGGCAGCGAGATCGAGATATCAGGGATGCTGATGGAAAGCCTCAGAAATCTCAACTTCCACGATGGAATGCATCGTCCGAAGATGGCGCTCCCCTGACCGGAGTCCATCATGTCCTTCTTCTCCCGCTTCTCGTTCTCCACACGCGCCACGTTAGGCAGCGCGCTTCGTCGCATGGCCGCGCGCCTGGCCGCGACGCGCCTTCACGCGCACCAGCGTTTCGAGATCCGCGGCATGAGCGACCACGAACTCAAGGACCTGGGACTCGGCCGCAGCGAAGTGCAGGAGTGGTTGCGACGACCCGCACCGGGCGTCCGCCGTGGCGCTGACGGCAGGCCGGCACCGCGTGCGCGACGCCCGCCGGGCGCCGTGGTCTACGCTCGGGCATGACTACCAACCCCACGCTCCCCGTTTTCCTTCTCTTCCTGCACGTGCTGGCCGTCGCCTTCTGGGTCGGCGGCATGGCGGTGATGCACCTCGCGGTGCGGCCGGCGGCCGTCGCCACGCTGCAGCCGCCGCAGCGCCTGCCCTTCATGGCGGCGGCGCTGTCGCGCTTCTTCACTGGCGTGTCGATCGCGGTTGCCGTCGCGCTGCTCAGCGGCCTCGCGCTGATCGGCCTGAGCGGCGGCTTTGCACACATCCACTGGCGCGTGCACGGCATGTTCGCGATCGGGCTGCTGATGATGGCGCTGTTCCTGCACATCCGCTTCGCACCATTTCGCCGGCTGCGGCGCGCCGTCGCCGAAGCCGTCTGGCCGGTTGCCGCGGCGCAGCTGAACACCATTCGCCGGCTGGTGAGCGTGAACCTGGTGCTCGGCGTGGGGGTGTTCGCGCTGGCCATCCTGGGCCGCGCGTTCTGACGCACCGCACATGCTCTAAGCTCGACGGTTTGCCGCAAGAACCGAGATGACCGACGAGAGCCAGGACAGCGAGTCCACCCCGGTCCAGGAACCCCGCCTCTGGCGCGACGACACCTGGACCGCCCGCGTGATCAAGAACGAGGAAGACGACGGCTGGGCCGTGGCGATGACGCGACATGGCGACGCCGAACCCGCGCTGGTCGGGCCCTGGACCATGGGCCGTGACAAGAAGAACCCGAAGCCGCTCGACACACCCGCCTTCCACACGCTGGTGAAGACCGCCAACGAGGTGCTGCGCCGCCACGAGCAGCAACTGCACGCGCAACTCAACAAGAGCCTGAACGTCGACACCGACGCGGGCCGCGTGCGCGTGTCGCTCTCCATCGTGCCCGACGAAGACCAGCCCTATGCGACCCTGAGCGCGCACGATCCACTGGGCGAGCTGCTCGGCGAAGTGCGCGTGGCGCCGACCTTCAAGCTGAGCCAGGCCAGCGCGACCGCATGGATCGACGGCGGCTTCGAAAAACCGCGCTGAACGGGCTGAACGCGCAGCACCCGCTTCAGCGGTGCTGCGGCACGGCTGCATGCGCCACGCAGCCGTGCGCGCTGTGGCCGGGCTCGGCGTCGAGCAGCGCGCGCGTGACGCCGTTGGTCCAGCCGAAGCCGTCCTGCAGCGGGTATTCGCCGCCGCTGCCGCCGGCCGAATGCGCGTCGTCGGCATGCCGCAACGCGTACTTCTCGACCAGCTTGCCTTCGCGTTCGTAGACCGCCGCCACGGTGGCGAGCCAGCGCCGCGACACGGTCCGCGCCAGCGCGACCTCGCCGTAGTCGGCAAAGCCGCGGATCGCCATCCATTGCAGCGCGGCCCAGCCGTTGGGCAGGTCCCACTGCTGGTCGCTGGTGCATTCGGTGGTCGACAGGCCGCCTGGCGCCAGCAGCCGCTGCGACACGGTCGCGGCAAGTGCCTCGGCCTGCGCGGGTTCGGCCAGACCGGCGAACAGCGGCGCGACGCAGGCTGCGGTCAGGCCGCCGCGGCGCACGTCGCGCTGCCAGTCGAAGTCGAAGTACGCGCCTTGCGCCGGGTCCCACAGCCGCTCGTTCAGCGCCGCACGGCGCGCATGCGCGAACGCCTCGAAGCGGCCGGCGGCGGCGCCGTCGCCGGTCTCGGCGCACAGCGTGGCGATCGTCGTCTCCAGCCGGTAGAGGAAGGCGTTGAGGTCGACCGGCACGATGTCGGTGGTGCAGATGGTGGCGAGCGAATCCGGCGCGGCTGCGCGCGGTGCGCCGGGTTCGACCGTGCACGCGGGTGCTGCGCAAGCCACCGGCTCTGCCAGCCAGCGCGTGCTGAAGTCCCAGCCCGATTCGGCCGCGGCGCGCAGATGGCGATAGACCTCCGCCGCGTCGCGGCCCGAGGCGCGTGCCGTTTCGACGTCCTCGCACCAGGCCTCTTCGCGCGGCGCGGCGCGTTCGTCCCAGTAGCGGTTGAGCAGGCGGCCGTCCGCGAGCCGCACCACGCGCCGGTCGGCCTGGCCCGCCGGCAGCCCGTCGGCGCCGCGCATCCACCAGGCATGTTCCTTCTGCAGCTGCGGCAGGAAGTCGGCCGCGCGCGCCTGGCCGAGCGCCTGCGCCAGCCCGACCATGAACGCGAACAGCGGTGGCTGCGAGCGGCCGATGTAGTAGGTGCGCGTGCCGTTGGGCACGTGGCCGTAGCTGTCGATCAGGTGGGCGAAGTTGCCCAGCATGTCGCGCAGCAGGACGTGCTCGCCACTGGCCGCCAGGCCCAGCATCGTGAAGTACGAATCCCAGTAGTAGAGCTCGCGAAAGCGCCCGCCGGGCACCACGTAGGGATGCGGCAGCTGCAGCAGCGAGCCGCGCGGCGGATGGCCGAGCGGCTGGCGCGTCAGCACCGGCCAGAGCTCGTCGATGTGGGTGCGCAGCGGCTGGCCGGGCGTCGACACGTAGTCGCTCGCCCGCGGTTGCAGCACGTCGAAGTGTGCATGCACGAAGGCGGCAAGATCGAAGCCCGGCTGCGAATGCGCTGCGCGATAGGCCGCCAGGATGTCGGCCGGCTCGCCACGCGGCGCGCAGTCGACGAAGGTCTTGCTGTCGGGAAAGACGCGCGCCCATTGCACCGCGACGAAAAGCTCGGCGTAGCGGTCGGCCGGCGTCAGCGCGTCGGGCGCCGGCGCGGCCGACGCCTGGCGTGCGCGATCGGCCGGCGCTCCGGCTCCCGATGAGCCGCCGTGCGCCGGATGCGCGGATGGCGCAGAGGCCGTCAGAGCACCCCTGCCGCGCGCAACGCCGCGATCTGGGCCGCGTCCACGCCCCACTCCGCCAGTACCTCGTCGGTGTGCTGGCCGAGGGCCGGCGGCGCGCGGCGCAGCACCGGCGGCGTGGC
>CAIQMJ010000409.1 GCA_903872875.1 uncultured Variovorax sp. | reverse complement strand
CAGGCCGACGATGCGCGCCAGGTTGTTGCCCTGCGAGGCTTCCGGGTACGCACAACCGAGGATCACGTCCTCCAGCAGCGCCGGGTCGAGGTCGGTGCGCTTCAGCAAGCCGCCGACCACCTGCGCGGCCAGCGTGTCGGGGCGCGTTCCGGCCAAGGCGCCCTTTCGGGCGAAATGGACTGGCGAACGGGCATAGGCGGAAATCACGGCTTTCATGGAACGACTCCTTTGTCTTCAGTTGAGACTACCAACCAATCGGTAGTCTTTGGGATGAAAAAGAAGGGCACACGGAGGTGCCCTCGAGTTGATTCAGTACCTCAAGTGATCGACAGCGATTGCTTGAGTTGCGCCACGACGGCGTCGAAGTCTTCCGTGCGGCCGGTCATTCGCGCCGACAGCAGCGCGCCCTGGCAGATCGCGAACACGGTGCCGGCGACCGTGTCGACCGGCGCGCTCAGCTTCAGTTCGGGCGCCAGCGCGCCCAGCACGCCCGTGAGCCAAAGCACCTGCACGCTGCGCAGCTCGCGCACCGCGTCGCGCAGTTCGTCGTTGATGCAGTCCCAGCCCGGCGCCAATGCACCTGCGGGACACACGGCCGAGCCGGCTTTCAGCGTATGGCGGTACATCCGGAAATAGGCCTCGAGCCATTCGCGCGGCGTTCGCTGCTTCGCCACCGACCAATCCCGAAAGCCCTGTGTCGCCTCCCGCAGCACCTCGACGCCCAATGCTTCCTTGGTCGGAAAGTGGTGGTAGAGGCTCGCCTTGCGGACGCCGACCTGATCGGCCACGTCCTGGAAACTGAAGCCCAGGTAGGAGCGGGTCTGGATCAATTCGCGGGCTACGCGCACGATCTGGTCGCGCGTGCCGCCGGCCGGCGGCGCACCGGGCGACCGAACCGAGGCAGCCGAAACAGACGACACGGATAAGTTGGGCATCTACCTACTGTAAGGTAGGCTCGATCGCATTTCAACCCGGCACCGCATCACCCTTCCGCTCAGTCGGCCTTGATGCCAGCCGCCTTGATGATCCGGGCGTTCGACTCGTACTCGCTGGCGATCTCCTTCGCAAAGTCGGTTGCGCTGCCGCCGGTCGGCACGTTGTCGGTGGCTGTAAGGCGTGCGCGCAGTTCCGGGCTGGCGAGCGCCTTGTTGATCTCGGCGTTGTAGCGCGCCAGCAGCGCAGGCGGCGTGGCGGCCGGCGCGAAGACGCCGAACAGCGACGACAGATTGGCCGCGCCGTACCCCAGTTCGCCCAGCGTCGGCACCTGCGGCAGCGATTCGAGCCGCGCCGGCGCGCCGACGGCCAGCGCGCGCAGCTTGCCGGCCTGCATGTGTGCCGACAGAACCGGTCCGGCATTGGTCGACAGGATCTCGAACTGCCCGCTCAGCGCATCATTCATCTGCTGGCCGCCGCCCTTGTACGGCACATGCGTGATGTCGACCTGGGCCGCCGCACGCAGTTGCTCCAGCATGATGTGGCCGAGCGAGGCCGGACCGGACGTTGCCCATCGCACCGCGCCCGGATTCGCCTTCGCCTCGGAGAGCAGGCCGGGGAAATCACGGCTCTTGCTAGCGGAGGTCGCGAGCAGCAGCACCGGCGAATACATCACGCTGGCGACCGGCGCGATGTCCTTGAACGGGTCGTAGGGTACCTTGCCGAGATGCGGGCTCAGCACGAGCGGGCTGATCGCTGCGAAGCCCAGCGTGGCACCGTCGGGCTGCGCCTTGGCAACGGCATCGACGCCGATCGCACCACTGGCGCCAGCCCGGTTGTCGATGATGACGGCGCTTCCGAGCTGCTGGGACAGCTTGTCGGCCAGCGCACGCGCCACGACGTCGCTGACGCCGCCGGCCGGATAGGCGACGATGATCCGGATCGTCTTGGGGATGGTCTGTGCGCCGGCCGAAACGCCCAGCATCGCCGCGGCACAGAACACGAGCGCCGTGCGCCGCGAGGGGAAAAAGACAGGATTTTTCATGGCCGTCATTGTCGGCTCGGCCGACAGGATGCGGTCATGGTCGTGCGGTCGGCCGTTCGGGATGGACGTCGCATGCAAGCGCCAGGGCATTGCCGATCGCTTCGCCGCCAGCCGTATTGTCGAAGATGCACCAGCAGGAGATTCCGTCCGCCTGCGCACGCCGCAGCCGCTGTCCCAGCTGCGCCAACACACTGCTGTCGTACGGCGACCAATAGGTCCGCGGCGATCCATGCAGACGCAGATAGATCAGATCAGGCCAGCCTCCCGGCGCGGCGCCTCCGGCATGCAGCACTGGATCGGCCAGCACGCGTGCGACCTGGAAGCGTGCCAGGAGCTCGTCGGCGGGAGGCTCGAACCAGCTCGCATGCCGCGGCTCCAGCGCCACCGCGCCCGCATGTCGCCCGCGAAGGGCCTGCAGAAAGGCACCGGCCACATGAGGATCGAACGCATGGCTGGGTGCCAGCTGCACGACAAGGCAACCCAGTTTCTCGCCGAGACCGCCGACCTGCGACATGAACACGTCGAAAGCCGGCATCGATCCGACCAGTCTCTGTTCATGTGTGATGGTCTTCGGCAACTTCGCCGCGAAGCGAAAGCGCGCGGGCGTGCTGTCGGCCCATCGCTCGTAGGTCGCACGCTGGTGCGGCCGATGGAATGACGTATCGATCTCGACGGTATCGAAGCGCGCCGCATAGCGTTCGAGGTGGGAGCCGTCAGCCGGAAATTGCGGCCACTGCGCGCGCGGCAGGCTCCAGCCCGCACACCCGATCCTCAAGGTGGCCATGCCGTCAACCTCTCGGATGGTGGTGCGCATGCAGTTGCTTGAGCCGTTCGCGTGCCACGTGCGTGTAGATCGTGGTCGTCGAGATGTCGGCATGGCCCAGCAGCAGTTGCACCGCACGCAGGTCGGCGCCATGGTTGAGCAGGTGCGTCGCGAAAGCATGCCGCAAGGTGTGCGGCGACAGCGGCGAGTGGATGCCGGCCGCCTGCGCCTGCTTCTTCACGATGATCCAGAACATCACGCGCGTCATGCCCGCACCACGCGCCGTCACGAACAGGTCGGGCGTCTGCTGGCCACCGAGGATCTCGGGGCGCGCGTCTTCCAGGTAGCGCTCGATCCAGCGCCGCGCCTCGCCACCGAACGGAACCAGCCGCTCCTTGTTGCCCTTGCCCAGCACGCGCACGACGCCGTCGTTCAGGCTCATGTCGAAGACCTTGAGCGACACCAGTTCGCTCACGCGCAGGCCGCTCGCGTACATCAGTTCCAGCATCGCCCGGTCGCGCAGGCCGAGCGGCGAATCGACATCGGGCGCATTCAGCAGGTCGTCGACCTGCTTTTCGGACATCGTCTTGATGGCGCGCGGTGCCTGCCGGGCGGGCGCAAGGCGCAGCGTCGGGTCGGCCACGATACGCTGCTCGCGCAGCGCCCACCGGAAATAGCGCTTGAACACCGTGAGGCGCCGGTTGGCCGACGTGGCCTTGCCCTTGTCGACCAGGCGAGCGCCCATGTAGGCCTGCAGATCGCTTTCCTGCGCCGCCATCAGCGCCTTGCCGCACTGCGCCCGCAGCCAGTGCGCGAACATCGCAAGGTCGCGCCGGTACGCCGCCAGCGTGTTCTTCGACAACCCGTCCTCCAGCCACAGCGCGTCGACGAATTCGTCGATCTCGGGTGTGTCGGGGGCATGTGTCTCAACAGCGGGCATGGCTGCAAGATAACAGAGGCGGAAATGAAAAAGCCGCCCGGCATGGGCGGCTGGAAGGCTCGAAAGTGCGGATGGCAAACGCGCACTCGGCCACGTTCGACGGCCTCAGTCCAGTTGCAGCTTCTGCTTGGCCACGACTTGCTTGTAGATCTCGAACTCGGCCTTGATCTGCGCGGCGAACTGCTCGGGCGTATTGGCCACGATGATCGAATCGGTGTCCTCGATGCGCTTGCGCACCGCCGGGTCGGCCAGCGCCTTCTTCACGCCCTCGTTGACCTTGTCGACCACGTCCTTCGGCAGGCCCTTTGGACCGAGGATGCCGTAGTACGCCATGCGGTTGACCGGCTCCAGGCCGACTTCCTTGAAGGTCGGCACGTTCGGCAGCGCAGCCACGCGATTCGGCGCGCTCACGACGATCGGAATCAGCTTGCCGGCCTTGATGAAGGGCAGCGCCGACGGCAGGTTGTCGAAGATCATCGGCACCTGGCCGGCGACGGTGTCGTTCAGCGCCGGGCCCGCGCCGCGGTACGGAATGTGGGTCACGAAGGTGCCGGTCAGGCTCTTGTAGAGCTCCATCAGCAGATGGCCGATGCCGCCGGTGCCCGAGGACGAATACGAATACTTGCCCGGGTTCTTCTTGAGTTCGGCGATGAACTCGGCATAGTTCCTGGCCGGGAAGTTCGGGTTCACCGCAATGATGTTCGGCGTCGCGGCGATGTTGATGATCGGTGTGAAGTCGTTGACCGGGTCATACGGCGTCTTCGGATTGATCGCGGGGTTGGCGGCCGTGCTCGACACGGTGGCGATGCCGAGCTTGTAGCCATCCGGCGCGGCGCGTGCAGTCTCGGCCGCGCCGACGATGCCGCCGCCGCCCGCGCGGTTCACGACGATCACGGAGAT
>CAIQMJ010000408.1 GCA_903872875.1 uncultured Variovorax sp. | reverse complement strand
TCGCCGAAGGGATCGAAGTCGGCCGCACGCTGGCTCACCGGGCAGCCGCCGGGCGCGACATGAGACGACAGGGGGCCGTGGGCGACGGGGCAGCCGCGGGTGACAGGGCGTTCGGTGGCGATCGTGTTCATCGTGGGGTTCAGGCAGCGGCGGGGGAAAAAGCGAACGCCGCCGGGTGCCGCCTTGGCCCACCCGGCGGCATGGCGACTCAGTCCAGCGTGATGTTCAGGTCGCGGATCAGCTTCTGCCAGCGCACCGTTTCGCTTTGCAGCAGTTCGGTGAATTGCGCCGGCGTGTTGCCGACGGGCTCGACGCCGAAGTCGATCAGCTTCTTGTGGACGGCTGGGTCGTTGATGGCGGCGACCACCTGCTTGTTCAGCGCATTGATGGTGTCGACGGGCGTCGCGGCCGGAACGACCAGGCCCACGAGTGCGGCGGCTTCCACGTTCTTCAGGCCGAGTTCGGCGAACGTCGGAACGTCGGGCAACTGCGCCAGGCGCTTGGCGTTGGCCACGGCCAGTGGGCGCACCTTGCCGCCCTTGATGAAGCCCGCGCCTGCGGCCATGTCGACCATCATGGCCGGCACCTGTCCGCCGGCCACGTCGGCGAGCGCCGGTGCAGCGCCGCGATAGGGCGCATGCGTCATCGTCAGGCCGGCCTCGACGCGCAGCAACTCCATCGCCAGGTGGTGCGGGCTGCCCGCACCAGCCGACGCGTAGTTGATGCCGCCGGGCTTGGCCTTGACCTGCGCGATGAAGTCCTTGGCGTCCTTCACCGGCATGCCGGGGCCGACCACCAGGATCATCGGGAAGCGGCCCATCAGCGTGACGGGGGCAAGGTCCTTCGTCGGGTTGTACGAGAGGGTCTTGTACAGCGCCGGGTTGTAGACCAGGGTGCCGTTGTCGGCCGACAGGATGGTGTAGCCATCGGGCGCGGAGCGAGCCGTTTCGGACGCGGCGATCGCCGTGTTGCCGCCCGGCTTGTTGTCGACCAGCACCGGCTGGCCGATCTGGGTCGACAGGGTCAGCCCGATGGTGCGTGCCAGGAAGTCCGAGCCGCCGCCGGCGGCATAGGGAACCAGCCAGCGAACCGGCTTGGTGAAGGTGCCCGGGGCATCGGCGGCCGTTGCGGCCAGGAAAGGCAGTGCCAGCAGGCAGCCTGCAAGAAATCGCTTCATCGTGTCTCCGTCAGGTGGTCAGGGAAAACTCTTAATCACGTATTGCGTAAGTTTCATCCGCATTGCGTAATATCAAGAACGGGGTTAACCCTGAACGCAGAATCGACCGCCGGGACTTTCCGACCCTGGCGATCCGTACGATCGACGCCATGCATCCGACCACTCACAGGCTCCATCCGTGAACGCTGCCGACATCCCACCCGCTGCCCGCGTTCGCGAGCGGCGCCAGCGCGTCCAGTCCGCCGAGACCGGCATGGCGGTGCTCAAGGGGCTCGCCCGGCTGGGCGGGCGGGCCAGCTTGACGGCGCTGGCGGCCCATGTGGGCGAGAGTCCGGCCAAGGTGCATCGCTATCTCGCCAGCCTGCAGGAAGAGGAACTGGTGTCGCAGGACGCCGGCTCGCAGCACTACCACCTGGGACCCGAGGCGATACAGATCGGCCTGGCCGCGATGCGGCAGGCCGACCCGATCCGCGTGGCGGAGCCTGCGCTGGTGCGGCTGCGCGAGCAGCTCGAGGTCACCTGCTTCCTCGCCGTGATGGGCAACAAGGGGCCGACCATCGTGCGCTTCGAGGAGCCCGGTTTGCCCGTCACTGTGAACGTGCGCGTCGGCTCGGTGCTGTCGATGCTGTGGTCTGCCACCGGTCGCGTCTTTCTCGGCTTCGTCGATGAAACCCAGGTGCGCGCCATGGCCGAACGGGAGCTCGCGAAAGCCCCGGCCGAGTTGCGTGTGCAGCTGGATGCACGCGAGCCGATCGACGCACTGCAACGCGACGTGCGCGCAGCGGGTTGCGCCGCGGTGAAGGACACCAACCTGCGCGGCATCAGTGCCGTTGCGGCGCCGCTGCACGACTACACGGGGCGCGTCTGCGGCGTGCTCACGGCGTTGGGCGCGACCGGCGGCTTCGACCCGAAGGTCGGCGGCCCGATCGCGCGCGCCGTATGTCGCGAAGCGACGGCCGCGAGCGTGCTGCTGGGGCAGCCGGCGCGAACCTAGCTTCGGAAAGCGGCGCAGCCGATAGGGGTGGCCGATGGGGCTGGCGATCCGCCCCGTCGGCCCGCTTTCCTCACTCCAGCTGGATGTTGGCCCGCCGGATGTACATCCCCCAGCGGTCGTAGTCGCGCCGCACGACCTTGGCGAACTCGGCCGGCGTGTCGTCGACCGGATCGAAAGCCATCAGTGCCAGCATGTCGCGGAAGTTCCGGGTCCGCGAGGCGGTGGCCACGGTTGCATGGAGCTTCTGCAGCACGGCATCGTTCATGTTGGCCGGGCCGAAGAGGCCGTTCCATCCGCGGATCTCGAAGCCGGGCAGGCCAAGCTCCAGCAGGGTCGGTGTATCGGGCATCAGGCTGCGCCGCTTCTCGCCCGCGCTGCCGAGAATCCGCAGCCGGCCTTCCCTGGCGTACTGCGCCGCGGTCGACGGGGAATCGAACATGATCTGCACCCGACCGGCCAGCAGGTCCTTCAATGCTTCTGCGCTGCCCTTGTAGGGGACGTGCACGATGTCGATCCCCGTGTTCAGCCGCAGCACTTCGCCATAGATGTGCGACACCGTGCCCACGCCGAATGACGCATAGGCCAGCTTGCCGGGGTTGGTCTTGCCGTACGCAATGAACTCCTTCAGCGATGCCGCAGGCACGGACGGATGCATCACGAGCACCACGCCGCCGGCGGTGAGCTGGGCGATGGGCGTGAAGTCGCGGAAGGGGTCGTACGGCACAGACTTCAGCGTGTGCGGGTTCTGCGTCACGACGCCGTCGGAGATGTACATCAGCGTGTGGCCGTCCGGTTCGGCGCGGACCACCTCCATCGCGCCGATGCCGCCGCTGGCGCCGGGCTTGTTCTCGACGATCACCGGCACGGGCAGCAGCTTGCCCATTTCGTTGGCCAGTGCGCGGGCCTGGATGTCGGTGGGTCCGCCGGGCGCAAAGCCGACGATGATGCGTACGGGCTTGCCCGACCTGGGGAAATCCTGCTGGGCACGGGCCAGCGGCGCGCCGAGGGCCATCCAGGCGGCCAGCGGCAGAAAGGAACGGCGAAGCATTCGTTGTCTCCTTGTATGTCTCGAATCATTCAAACTTCATTGGTCAAGGCGCGTGCTCAGGCCGACGGCCGATTCTTGTGCACCTCGACAATGCCGCGATCGGCGTCCACGCGCACCCAGTCGCCCGTCTCGATGACGGACAGCGGATCGCGGTCGAAGTCGGTCAGCGCCGGCGCGCGCGTGACCACGGCGCCGAGCGCGATCTTCGCGCTCATGTCGTTGAACAGCATGGCCGCCGGCGCCACGCCCATCGAGCGCGTCAGGTGGAACGCGTTCGACCAGCCCGACGAGCCCTTGGCGCCGGGAAAGACCAGCACCTTGCCGGCGAAGCTCACGCCGCGCAGCTCGTGGCGTGTCTCCACGATCGTGCCGGTGCGCGAGTCGATACCGCCCCAGCCGGAGACGGCCTGCGTCGTGACCAGAGCCTCGCCTTCGGCCACGCCACCGACCACGCAACGGCCGTGCAGCACGATCACATCGCGAACATTTGCCATGTCGCTCATTGCAGGCCTCCTTGCCATTGGCCGGAGCATGCGGCGTCGATGCATTCGGCAGTCGTGCCGAACCAGGCTTCGATGCCGAGGATCGCCGGCAGGTAGTGCGCCTGCTTGGCCGAATCGAGCGCCACCACGCGCGTGCCCTTGGGCACGGCGCGGCTCATGGCCGAGCAGCTGTCGGTCATCAGGTGACCGCCGGCCGCCTCGATGATCCGCGTGTAGCCGTTGCGGTCGGCCAGCGACTTGATGGCGTGCGGCGTGAAGATCCAGAGTTCCGTGCTGGGGCTGACCTTGCGGCCCTCCAGCAGGCGCGCGGTCTCCCAGATCTGTTCGATCGTGTAGTGCGGGCAGCCCAGCATCACGTAGTCGACGGCGGTGTTGCGGCCGATGCCGTTGAGCTTCTCCCAGATGGCGCGCCGCTCGGCCTGGCCGTAATGCAGCGTCTGCACCGGCCGGTTGCGGCCGAACGCCTGCTCGCGCGTGTTGGCTTCGGGCGTGACGCTCACGAGGTGGTACATCTCCACGCCGCCCGACGACGATGCCGCGGCGCCGAAGTGCTTCAGCTGGGCGAGGTTCGGCAGCCGGCCGAGGCCTTCGACCACGGGCACCTTGTCCTGCACCACGTCGCCGATCCAGTAGCCCAGCATGCCCCAGTCGGCCGTGCTCTCCACCGGTATGTCGAGCTGGATCGAGTGGGTGCCGAGCCGGTTCTCGTCCAGGTGATAGCCCCAGTACGGAATGCGGCCCGTGAGCATCGCGGCGCCGACGCTTTCGCGCCCTTCGGTGTTGGTGCGCGCGCCCAGAACGGCGTTGCAGTAGATGACCGCCGACGACTCCATCCACGCGCAGTGCTCGCCGCGCGTCGGCACGTTGCCGACCTGGTAGGGCGTGCAGGTGTTGGTGGCCTGCACGCCCAGCCCGGTGATGTAGGCCTCGCCCTTCCTGTAGAACTGCACGGTCTGCTCGTCCACGCCCATCAAGGCTGCGTTGTGCGGATCGAAGCCCAGCTGTACATGCGACGTGAAGGTCTTCACGCGCGGAATCTCCACCGTGTCGTCGCTGTCCAGGCTGAACTCGGAGAAGACGCCGTCCATGCCGCCGCGCTGCTTCGCGTAGTCGCGCATGAAGGGCGTGGTCGCGCTGATCGAGGCGACCACGTTGTTGGTCTCGACCAGCCGCTCTGCGCCCAGGGCGCGGCCGTAGCGCATCAGCAGGTCCATCGCACGCTGGACGGCGGGGCCGTCGCGGCCATCGGACATGGCCTGTTCTTCGGGGGTCAGTTTCATCGTCGTCTCCGTCTTCGCGGGTCGGGTGGGTTGGGTTGGGGCATCAGGCGGCGGCTGTCTGCCGCTGCGCTGCGCGGACGTACGCGCCCTGCGTGGCCAGCTCCGACTGCAGTGCACCGATGTCGACCGAACGCGGCTGCACGCCCTGCGACACCGCCAGCGCTGCCGCCACGCCGGCCGCCTGGCCGGTGATCCAGCACTGCGGAATCTCGCGCATGAAGCCGTGCGAATTGCGGTCGCAGGAGATGTGGCGTCCGCAGGCCAGCAGGCCGTCGAGCTTCTCGGGCACCAGCGCGCCGTAGGGGATCGAGATGTTCGGGAACTTGGGCGACACGGCCGGCGACACGCCGATCTCGTCGGGCAACGCGACGCCGTCCGGCCAGCGTGCGCGCAGCACGGCGTCGACGCCCTTGAGGCGGCGCGAATGCCGCACGCCGATCTGCGGCGCGCTCAACATCATGTAGGCCTCCTCGAAGCCGGGCCCATGGGCGCGGTAGTACGCCAGGTGCTGCGCCATCGCGCGGTGCGAGCGCACCTCCACGGCGGTCAGGTCGTCCACGTCCAGCGCCGAATAGCCGGTCTGGCGCGGCCCCATGAACAGCGCCACGTCGTTGCGCCAGGAAACGAAGGGCCGCTCGAACAGCCCGCATTCGTCGCGGCCGCGCGCCATGAACTCCGCGAATCGCTCCGGCTGGCCGGCCTTGAATTCGATCCAGCGGTTCATGTCGACGCCGGCGAACATCCAGGCCGTGTTCATGCAGTGGTGCACGTCGGCCGCCTCGATGTCGTTGTCGTAGGCTGCGCCGGCGCGCGCGA
Organism: uncultured Variovorax sp.; assembly: GCA_903872875.1. Classification (GTDB taxonomy): domain Bacteria; phylum Pseudomonadota; class Gammaproteobacteria; order Burkholderiales; family Burkholderiaceae_C; genus Variovorax. Next base: position 3,742 of record CAIQMJ010000408.1, on the reverse strand, counting down.
ACAGGTCGCCGTCGCCGGTGGCGTCGACCACCACCTTCGCGCGGATCGCCATCCGGCCTTCCTTGCTCTCGAAGGTCACGCCGGCCACCGCGCCGTTCTCCATCAGCGGCTCGGCGGCCCACGAGTGGTAGATGAGCTTGACGTTGCGCTCCAGCACGATCTCCTGGCTCAGCAGCTTGAGCCGCTCGGGGTCGATCGTCGGCGACCAGGTGACGATGCCGTGGTACGCGGCGGTGCGCTGCGACCAGTGGGCCGCCTTGGCCGCGTCCTGCGAGCCCCAGTCGCTGCGCACCGGGCCGGCGATGGCGTCGGCGGGCAGGCGGTCGAACAGCTCTTCCGCAAAGCCGCGGATGACGAGCTTGCCTTCCCAGTCGCTCATTCGATCGATCCAGATCACCAGGCCGCCGGTCGACAGTCCGCCGAGGTGGTTGTAGCGTTCCAGCAGCGCGACATTCGCGCCGGCGCGGGCAGCCGCCGCGGCCGCCGCGGTGCCCGACGGGCCGCCGCCGACCACCAGCACGTCGCACTGGTGATAGACCGGAATCCGGCGACCGGGCTCGCTCACATGGCCGTGATCGGGGCGGGGCGGGCGCTCGTCCTTGCGGGCGAACAGGTCGGACGACAGGAAGCGCTCGTCGCCGCGCTGGGTCGTGAGCATGCCGTTGTTGGATTGGGGGGCTTGCATGGTGTGTCTCCGTCGATTCGTGGATGGGTCGGAAGGGGTCAGCGCGGCTCGACCAGCACGGCGCCCTGCGTCAGCGGGCCGACGTTGCGGCGGTAGATCTGGAGCCAGCCGGTGTCGCACAGCGGCGGCGATGGCTTCCACGCTTCGCGGCGGCGCGTCATTTCGGCGTCGTCCACCTCGAGATCGCAACGACGGGTGTCGAGATCGATGGTCACCGTGTCGCCGTCCTGCACCAGCGCCAGCGGTCCGCAGACGGCGCCCTCCGGCGAGATCTCGGCCACGACGAGGCCCTTGCAGACCAGGCCCGAGAGATGGCCGTCGGTGAGCAGCGCGACCTGGTCGCCCAGGCCGGCGCCGTCGATCGCGAACACGACCTTCGACGAGCCGCCGCCCATGCCCGGGCCGCCGCAGACGCCGGCGCCGCGCATCACGACCACGTGGCCGGGGCGGATGTCGCCGCCCTGCAGCGCCGCGATGGCCGCATCGGAGGTCGAGAAGCAGATCGCCGGTCCGCTGAAGCGGCGCACCTTGCGCTCGGCGATGCCCGTCTTCACGATGCCGTACTCGGGCGCCAGATTGCCGCGCAGCATCATGATGGCCGGCAGCCGCGCGATCGGGTTGTCGAGCGGGCGGATGACCTCAGGATCGGCCACCGTCACCTCGGCGAGGTTGTCGGCCAGCGTGCGGCCGGTGACCGTCAGCGCCTGCGTCTCCAGCAGCGGTTCGAGCTGCTTCATCACCGCGCGTGCGCCGCCGGCGGCCTCGAAGGTCTCGATGACGTGGTGGCCGACCGGCCGCACCGCGCTCAGCACCGGCACCTCGTGCGCGAAGCGCTCGAACATGCCGTAGACGTCGGCACCGCAGCCAGCCTCGGTCGCCACCGCCTGCAGGTGCTTGATGGAGTTGACGGAGCCGCCGATGCTCAGGATGGTCTTGACCGCATTCGCGAAAGCTGCCGGCGTGAGGATGTCGCGCGGCTTCAGGTCTTCCCAGACCATCTCGACGATGCGCTGGCCGGCGCGCCGTGCGGCGTCGAACATCGCCGCGCTGTTGGCCGCGACCGGCGTGCTGCCGGGCAGTGCCATGCCGAGCGCCTCGCAGCAGATGTGCATCGAGTTGGCGGTGCCCATGCCCGAGCACACGCCCGGCCCGCGGATCGCGTTGCGGCTCATGCCGATCAGCCTGTCCATCGGCATGCGGCCCATCTGCGCGTGCATCGCGCCGACGAACACGTCCTCGATGTCGACGTGCTCGCCTTCGTACTCGCCGCTCGGCTGGTAGCCGCAGGCCACCATCAGCGTCGGCACGTTCAGGCGGCCGGCGGCCATCATCTGGCCGGGCACCGTCTTGTCGCACGAGGTGAGGCAGACCATGCCGTCGAGCTGCGCGCCTTCCACCGCGACCTCGATGTCGTTGGTGACGAGGTCGCGCGTCGACAGGATGTAGCCGCCGCGGCCGCCGGCGCCGATCACGAAGTCGCTCGGTGCGGCCGTGCGGATCTCGAAGGGCACGGCGCCGGCCGCGCGAATGGCTTCCTTCACGACGGCCGCCACGCCGTCCAGGTGCGCAAAGCACGCGGCCAGCGACGACGAACTGTTGACGATGGCGATCTTCGGTTTTTCGCAGTCCTCTTCCGGAATGCCGAGCGCCTGCCACTGGGCGTTGCGCACGGCCCAGAGATAGGAGCCGCGAGGAAAGTTGCTGCGCAGTTTTCGGGTCATCTGCGGGGATCCTTTTTTGTCGTGATGGCTGGAATACTTTTATATTGACATGTCTATAAATGGGATGTCAATAAGGTGTTGTGGCATGCTTGACGACGTGAACGATTCAGGAGGACATCGATGACCAGCAGTTCTGCAACCCGACGTGCGCCACGCACATCCGCGGCCACTTCCGTGAAGGGCCCGAAAGCCGCCAAGGCAGGCCGCGCAGCGGCCGGCCGTCCGGCCCCGATCGCCGTGCCGGACGAGCCGGACGAGCCGGACATCGACATCGGCACGCCGCCGCGCGCCGCGGCGTTGCCGGCGCCGGTGCAGGGCACGCAGGCTTCGGTCAATCGCTTCCTGGCTGCGTACATCATGGGCGTGGCCAATCGCCTTGCGAACGGCGCGTCGAACCACTACCGCTCGCGCTTCAACCTCGGCATGTCCGAATGGCGCGCCATGATGGCCGTCGGCGAGAACCCCGAAAGCATCGTGCGCGAGGTCGCCGAGATGGCGGACCTGGATTACGCGGCCGCCAGCAAGAGCGTGCGTCTGCTCGAAGGCCGCGGCCTGGTGAGCATCGAGCAGACCTTGCGCCGCGGCCGTGCCGCGATCGTGCGGCTCACGCCCGAGGGCGCCGTCATCTACAAGAAGCTGCGCGAATCGGCCCTGCGCCGCAACGAGCGGTTGATCTCCACCTTCACGCCGGCTGAAGTCGACACGCTGTGGTCGCTGCTGCGCCGCGTGGAGCAGCAGGTGCCGCACATGAACGCCGACTGACGAGGCACGCGCGTCGAGTCCGCTGCCCGGCCGTCAGCGTCCGGCCTTGGCCGCCTGGATGCCGCTGTACACGCGCGTGCGCAGCGCCGCGAATTCCGGATGCACGCGGGTGTCCGCCTGGTTGCGCGGCTCCGGCAGGTCGACCCGCACGTCGTCGAGCACCCTGGTCGGCGATGACGACAGCACCAGCACGCGCTGCCCGAGATAGACCGCCTCGTCGATGTCGTGGGTCACGAAGATCATGGTCAGGCCCAGTTCCGCCCAGAGCCGCAGCATCAGGTCCTCGAGATCGGCGCGCGTTTGCGCATCGACCGCGGCGAACGGCTCGTCCAGCACCATCACCTTGGGCTGGTAGGCCACGGCGCGGGCGATGGCCACGCGCTGCTGCATGCCGCCCGACAGCTGCCACGGATAGGAGTCGCCGACGTTGCCCAGCGCCACGGCCTGCAGCGTCTTGTCGGCCGCCAGCAGCTCGGCCAGGCGCTTGCCGCGCTCGTTGAGCGACACCAGCACCCACTTGTTGACGATGGTGGGCTGCGGGTACATCAGCACCATCTCCGGGCGCACACCGCCC